>JAYTHP010000095.1:0-14313 GCA_043732485.1 Oligoflexia bacterium | reverse complement strand
CGCCTAAGGCCGGTTGCTCCCATTTGCCGTTGTACCATTTTTTCCAAAGCGCGGCAGGGGGTGCGGTCATCAGATCACTTAAAAGGGCTCGCACCACCAAGCCTTGCTGCAGCCATTGCGGGGAAGTATCCAGGCAATAGAGATACAAGAATCCGTCTTGCCCTAAAACCGCTCCGGTGCAATCGCCTGCGCCTACAACACCGGTTGAGGCGCCGCTCAGTGGCAAGTAGCTGCCAGCAAGAAAGGTGGTGGGCGCAGACCAATGCTCTCCTTGCTCGGTAGAGGTAGCAAGCGCCATGGTCTTCAAGGTTTGCGAGGTCTCGTCGTGGGTTTCTTGATGGAAGAAGCCCAAGAGAAGGGGGGGTGTTTGCGAGCTGGGGCTGGGGCTCGGAAGCAGGAACACCGAGTTGAGCCAGAAATTAAGCGTGGTGGGGAGAGTAGAGGGATTGGACCAGAAGTCGGGAACAAGCGGTGAGAGCGGCAGTTGACTGAGCGAGCTTAAGTGTGGCGCAGGCGTGGGGGTGAGCACCGGGATGCGCGGGGTGGCAGGTCCCAGCCCACTCAAGCTCGCTGCGGTCACCTGGTAAACCGAGGCGTTGGAGGTAAAGCCCCTCACGGTGCCTGAGGCGGTGCGCAGGAAGAAAAAAGGACTATCCAACTCATCAGGAAACGGCCCCCGGATCACCTGAGGATGCGAAAGACGAAAAGACACCTCGTCCGGTGTGTGCACCCTCCCGGGGCTTGGACTGCCAGAAGGCGAGCTGCTACTGCCGCTGGATTGCGCCAAGGGGGGGGTGACTGCACCCGGTGAGCTGAGGGTGGGCGCGACCAGACCGGTGAAAGTCGCTTTCAAGGTGCAGCGGGTGAGCAAGATCAGAAAGACGAGGGTAAGGGTTTGCGGCAAACCGGAGTGGTGCGTCAGGGCTTGGGAGCACCTAAGCTTCAAAAGCCGTTTTTTAAGCCGATTCACCCACTGCGCAAGAATCCAGTTCATAACTCTTGAGCGTAGCAAGGTCAAAGTGTCAGGGCAATAGTCTTGCAGAGATGAGCTTAGGACTCAGGGGGAAGATTTAAGGCTCGGTCAATGCGGGTAATCAGATCACCTAAGCCCAAACCGGTCGCGCTTGAGACCAAGCACGGCTCAAACTCAGCCGGCGGTACCTGCCGCTCGCGCCTGAGCAGCGCGAAGAGTTCCTGGCGCAGTTGCTCGAGAAACTCAGGGTCCGAGCTGAGGAGATCCACCTTGTGGAGCACTAAAATTTCTGGGTAATCGAGCAGTTTTTTCTCAAAGAGCCCTAGCTCGTTCCTTAAGGTCTGATACCGAGTGCAGATCCGCTCTATGGCTTGCGCCTTGAGTTCACTCTCAGAAAGTCCCGGCAGGGTTAAGTCTTCTAAGACCTGGGAGCCATCCAGGAGGTGGATGAACAAGCGGGTGCGCTCCAAATGTTTTAAAAAGCGATGGCCCAAGCCCACCCCGCGGTGTGCTCCTTCAATCAGCCCGGGAATGTCAGCAATCACGAAAGTGCGTAAATCCGGCAAATTGACCACGCCTAGGTGTGGCGTCAGGGTAGTGAACGGATAATCAGCAATTTTTGGCTTGGCGGCACTCAGCTTGGAGATCAAGGTTGATTTGCCAGCATTGGGGAAACCCACCAAGCCGACGTCAGCCAGTAATTTTAACTCCAGCCTGACCTTGCGCGATTCCCCGTCTTCCCCGGGTTGGGCGAATTTGGGCGCCTGATGCGTGGAGCTGACAAAGTGCGCGTTGCCTTTGCCACCCCGGCCACCCTTGCAGGCCACCCAGCGCTCACCATCGCTAGTAAAATCAATCAGCACTTCTTCAGACTCTACGTCAATGAGGGTTGTTCCCACTGGAACTTGAATGATAATGTCCAGCCCTTGTCTGCCGGTCTTATTCGCTCCGGAACCATGCAGGCCTGCGGGTGCTTGGTAGACTCGCTTAAAGCGAAAGTCTTGCAAGCTGCCGAGCTGACAGGATGCTAAAAAGACGATGCTGCCGCCTGCGCCGCCATCGCCACCGTCAGGTCCACCGCGCGGCACAAAGGTCTCCCTGCGAAAACTAATACAACCTGGACCTCCATGCCCTCCTGCGATCTGAATAACAGCTTCATCAATAAAACGCATAAGTAACAACCTTGGGCAGGGAAGTGAATCAGCAACAGGGGCTAATCAGTGCCAGAGACGACTGCAGATGAGTGAGAAGATAGAAAAAAAAGCATGGGTTTCTTGCAGGAAGTCCGCGTCTTTTCAAAACAACTGAATTTGCTGCGGAACGAGTGGAAAAAAAGACAGAGGTGCTTTTTTTTACAACCTCGTTTAACTCTTGAGTTCAAACCAGCTCTCGCAAGCGGAGTGACTGCGTATGATCAAGAGCAGAGAGCTTGTAAACAAAAGCTCTACGCTCTTACGCGGAAACTACCGCCGCCGGATTCTGCGCGAACACGGAGACTTGCTTGCGCTTACGGTCGTATCGCTCAAAGGTCACGTAACCTTCAATGAGCGCATAGAGAGTGAAGTCACGACCGAGTCCAACATTTCTTCCTGGATGGAAAACTGTGCCGACTTGTCTGACTAAAATCTCACCAATATTGACTTTTTGTCCACCGTAGCGCTTGACGCCACGCATCTTTGGATTACTGTCCCGCCCGTTTTTAGAGCTTCCGCCCGCTTTTTTATGTGCCATGGTTTAATCCTTTAATCGGTTTTAATCCCGTTTGAGTTTTTTTCTCGTCTTTGGAAGCGCAAGAGAAGCGCAAGCCTGTCGCTTTCGTTCGCTTAAAGCGCTGCTGGCTGATTCGTCGTTGCGGCTGACTGATCGTTATGGGCCTTGAGAAGAGCGTTAGCACGTCGCACTTTTGAACCTAGGATGCGTGGGGTAGAAGCCAGTCCTTTGGGCTTGAGGTGGGTCTGGAACTGACTGAGGTGAGTTTGCTTCATTTCCTCGGTTAGCGTTTCTTGAACGCCGGTCCCGCTGACCATGCCTGTGACTAAAAATTGGGTGTAATTTTGACGATGTCCCTGGGTTCTGCGATACTGCTTGCGGCGTTTCATTTTCATGATCAGGATCTTTTCTCCTCGACCCTGACTAATGATCTCTGCCGAAACTTTCGCATCTTTCAAGACCGGCTGACCAATCAAAAAAGTAGACGAAGACTCTTTTTCGTGACTAAAAAAAAGAATCTGATTGAACTCAACTGAAGTCCCCACCTCTCCTTCAAGTTTTTCAACCTGAACGATCTCTCCGAGTTGGACACGATACTGCTTACCACCGGTTTCAATAACTGCGTACATATGGGGTTGGACGTTGCCTGAAAGGTCTTCCGCTGTCAAGAAAGAAAGCAGAGTTTTTTATCAATTTAAATCGCTTACCGGGTCTTGCTCCCTTAAAAGCCCCTCGTTGGAGCTGAGGGGGGGGGGGGAGGACCGTTGACAAGGGTCGAGTCCTTAGGGTTGCGTTTTTTTTAAAAACTGTGGGTTAAAGCTTTGGGGAAAGAGCTCCTGAAAGTCCAGCGACTGGTCAATGCCTGAAAGATTGGCCAGGTGAATGCGGGCGTTGAGGCCAAATTCGGCAATCACTTGCCGGCAAAGCCCACAAGGAGGCCACGGTACCGGGGCATCGGTAATGACCACCACGTCTTCAATGACGATCTGCCCCCGTTGGCTGGAGGCATTTTGAATAGCCACTCTTTCAGCACAGTTACTGGCGCCATACGAGGCGTTTTCGATATTACAGCCGGCAAAGATCGCTCCATCGCTCAGGCGCACGGCTGCTCCCACGCGAAAGCCGCTGTAAGGGCTATAAGCGTTTTTCATGGCTTCTTTGGCGGCTAGGAACAGCTCCTGCAGCTTGCGGTCTTGCGGCGCCGCAGGTAGGGGGTTGTGGGGGGACTGAGGCAGGGAGGGGAGGTGGGTTTCTTGCGTCATAGGTGGTGGGTTCCTTTGTCTCGTCTTCTCACGAGGCGTTTGGACAGGCGTTTAAAGGGGCGTGGAGGCGAGATGGTTCAGTGCGGGCAGCGCCTGGAGCAAGAGGCGTTGCATGAACTCGCCTCCTTGCACGGCGTGGCTCACCACCTCGGTGTGGCTGATCGGCGCTTGCGTTAATCCCGCGGCGGCATTGGTGATACAGCTTAGCCCTAACACCGCTACCCCTCCGTGTCTGGCCACAATCGCTTCGTGCACGGTGGACATACCCACCGCATCGGCGCCTAGCAGTCGCAGCATGCGCACTTCGGCCGGGGTTTCATAGGTGGGGCCGCTTACCCCCGCGTAAACTCCCCAGTGGAGCGGAATGCCTTCTTGCGCTGCTGTGTCTTGCAGGATCTTTCTGGCGGGTGGGGAGTAGATCTCAGAGAGATCCAAAAAGCGCGGTCCAAAGTAAGGGTCGTTGGGGCCAATGAGTGGATTGTCTTGGGTTAAATTGAGATGGTCGGTAAGCCCCATCATGTCGCCTGGCCGAAAGTCCATCCGGATAGCACCTGCTGCGTTCGTCAGAATCAGCAGTTTGATGCCTAAGTGGCTTAACGTGCGAGTGGGAAACACCACCTCTTCAGTGTCATGGCCTTCGTAGCGGTGAAAGCGCCCTTGCAGGACGGCCACCTCGATGCCGTTTAATTGCCCCAAAATTAAGCGCCCGGAGTGACCGGGAATGGTGGTTTCTTGAAAAAACGGTAATTGCGAGTAGGGTAGGATTTGCGGCGATTGCACAGCGTCTGCTAACGCGCCCAGGCCTGATCCTAAGACTAATCCGATTTTCGGCTGCAGCCGGCTGTGCTGGCGAATGACCTTTAAGACCAGGTCGAGTTTTTGCTGGAGGTTCAGGTTTTTTTTGAGTGTGCTCATGGAAGCTTGCGGTCTCTCTTTCTGGGTCAAGCGGTCCTCTGCCCTCGACTTGCGGGGCTAAGTGGGGGAGGGGGCGCAGAACTTGGCTTGTAAAGTCGCTCATCTGAGCTTTTTTGTCAAGGATGTGTTGCGCTTGGCCCTAGGATTGAGCAGCGTCCCCCTCAGCGTGGGGGCCTGCCTCAGGCAGCTGTCGTTGTCTTAGGGACGTTGTCTTCGGACGACGCAAGTTGCGTTAGGACGACGCAAGTTGCGTTAGGACGACGCAAGCTGCGACCACCAGGACTCACCGCTGAGGCCCACTTTTGCAAAGTGTACTTGCTGTTGACGCCAATGGTCCTCGCCTACTAAGGCGTGGCAGACCGTGGCGCCGACGTCAGCAAAACTGGCGCGCGTCCCAAGGTCGACCGTTTGCCCAGCGTTGCCAGCAGTTAAGGGTTGCACGCAAATCACCGGAATGGACTCCCGGGTGTGATCGGTACCAGGGAAGGTCGGGTCATTGCCGTGGTCAGCCGTGAGGATCAGCAGATCTTGCTCGGGGTTGAGCGCTTGCAGGAGCAGGTCTAAGCTAGCATCGAAGCGCTCGAGGGCGAGTCCAAAACCGATGGGATCTCGCCTGTGGCCGTAAAGCATATCAAAATCAATCAGATTACAAAAAATGACGCCCCGCGAGAAGGTGGAAAGACTCTCCATTAAGACCCTCATCCCGTCTTCATTGCCTTGGGTTTCCAGGCTAGTTTCCAGGCCTTGATGATTGAAGATACTCGATATTTTTCCAATTCCTAGACTAGGGATCGCTTGTGAGGCGAGATAGCTTAAGAAGGTAGCGCCGGGGGGGTCTTGGGAAAAGTCCTTACGGAAATAGGTGCGCGTAAAAGGGGTGCCTGAGCCTGGGTCACCCTCAAAGGGCCTGGCAATCACCCGGCTGATTTGCAAGGCGTCAGCAATGGGTCTGGCGGCCTTACAAATCTGGTAAAGCCGATCGAGCCCAAAAGCCGTTTGATGCGCCGCCACTTGCCAGACGCTGTCGCCACTGGTGTAAAGGATCGGTTTCCCCGAGCGCAGGTGTTCTGCGCCTAAATGCTCAATAATCTCCGTGCCGCTTGCCGGGTAGTTCCCTAAAACGCCTGGGAGCTGGTTTTCTTCCACCCACTGTTGAATGGCAGACGCCGGAAAGCCTAACGGGTAGGTGCGAAAGTTTTCACTGAGTCGCAAGCCTGCAAGCTCCCAGTGGCCAGAAGTGGTGTCCTTCCCTAGCGAGCTGGGTCTAGCTTTGCCTAAGCCTAACTGGGCCGGAAAGCGCGTCTGAGTAGGGCTGAGTGGCGGTATACCGACCATCTCAGTCAGATTACCTAAACCAAGGGCTTGTAAGTGGGGCAGATGCAGCGGCCTTTTTTGCTGAGCCTGAAAAGTGTGGGCGATGTTTTTCAGCGTGCTTGCGCCGAAGTCTTCCGCATCAGGGAGTTCCGATAAGTCCCCGACCCCAACGCCGTCAAGGACGATCCAGATAACGCGTTTGAGTGGCAACGGAGGGTGAGCGGGCTTGCTTGCTGCGGGTTTCGTCATGGCATCCTTTGAGGGGGTTATCCTTAGGGCTTTGGCGGGCTCTGGGTTAAGGGGGAAAGTGTTTGGGGGTTGGGCTGGTCATCGTCATCAAGGGCTTGCAGGAGTTGCACGCTTTGCGACGTGCCTAGAGTGTCTGCCCCGGCAGCAAGCATTTCGAGCGCGCTGGCATACGAGCGAATGCCACCTGAAGCTTTGATTCTTAAGTGGTGACCGACTTGCGCGCGAATCCAGCGCAAGTCTTCAGCTTGCGCACCTTTTGCGCTAAAGCCCGTGGAAGTCTTAATAAAAGCGGCCCCCGCGTCTTGCACCAGCTTGCAAGCCTGCGTCAGCTCCTTTCGGTTCAGCTCAGAGGTCTCGATAATCACTTTCACTAAGGCCGGGGCTGCCGCCTGAACCACGGCCGCAATTTCCGCTTGCACGGCTTGAAAGTGCCCCATTTTGAAAAGACCAAGGGCGATCACCATATCGATTTCTTGCGCCCCTGCCGCCACCGCCTCCAAAGCTTCTTGAACTTTGAGGGCGCGTGAAGTGGTGCCCAGCGGGAAGCCAATGGTCGCGATACTCAAGCACGCTGTGCCCTGCAGGCGGGTGGCGACCTCACCGATCCAGCCCGAGTTGACGCACACCCCGCGAAACCCCTCACGCAAGGAATCCTGACAAATTTTGTCAATTTCTGATAAGGTGGCAGTGGGTTTGAGTAAAGTGTGCTCGAGGGTGGCTGCAAAAGCGCGCTTGAGAGGGTGGGTGGCTAAGGGGTGAGTGTCGCTGGGGAGAGCAGTGGGATAAGTCGCCATTTTTTTGAGTGCAGCAGAAGACAAGAGCGCGTGTGAGTGTCAAGTGTGGTTTGCAAACGTTAATGAGCTTTTCTCTCTAGGCTGAGATGCGGCAAAGGATGCAGACGCAGCCGACTCAGCCTTGGATAGGAAAGGGCCAGGGGTCATCTCTGCGTCTTTGCCAACCTCAGCTTCAGTCACCAAACTGAACCTGAGAGAGGGTCCCCTTGAGAGAATTGTTACTTTTCCCTTGAAGAGTCAAGAAAGATTCGATAATCTTATGAAGTAGGGACGTTTTAGGCCTTTCTTAGTACCGACTTTCATTTAACGCTTGACTAAATTTTCGATTGATCTAAAGCCAGAAGTCTGAGCAAGGGTTTGATCAAGAGTTTTGAAGGAGCGTAAAGTCGCTGGCGAGAGTAAAAAAGTTTAGGCCGATTTTGTCGCAGCAAAAATTAAAACGTTTTTTAGCAGTGCGAAATTTTTTTTAAAAAGCTCGTACTGGCCAGCCATTAGCTTTGAGCTAGTCTCAAAAGGAGCCAACTCTTGGCGTGTCTGGCAGAGCCTGCCAGTCTGTAAGACTTTCTGGCTAAGACTGTCTAATGTTGAGCCCAAGAGTGGGAGCCGAGGCAGACTCGATACAAAGTCGAAATCGAAATCGAAATGATGAAATCGATCGATCGAGCAATCAAAAGACGAGCTCGCTGCGGTGACCTGAGCATTGATCGTCATCAAGGGTCTCATGAGGGCCTAGACATGAGTCTAAACATGAAATGACATGCCGCAGTAAGGTCACATCAACCGTAAAGAAATCAAATATCTCTCATCTTGCTGGGTTTGCGCTTGAATTTGCAAAGTTTATTTGCAGAAGGCAGTTTGATAGCAAGGAAGGGACGGGTCAATCAGGTTCGAGAGATTTTTGGTGTTGGCCTGAGTCGATCAAAGTGCTTAGGTCGTTGAAAGTCAGGCGTTAGGGTCGGATGCAGCAGGGTAAAGCTCAGGAGCGGTATTCTTGCGAGATCTGAGTGGTAATCGGGAAGCGTGAGTCAGTAAAATTTTTTCCTGACAAAAAGCTCGCCTGAGAGTGAGCCTGAGGGGCTCAAAAAAATCGGTTGTTTTGCGCGGTCATCCTACAGTGAAAGCGCACAAGCAGCAAAAATAAGAAAGAGCGCGGCGTCGTCGTCGGGCTCTTTCCTGGAAGTAAGTGAGGGTTCATCTTTTTGTTCAGATGAACCCAGAGATTTAAGCTCCCTAGCCTCATACGGTGGATACGTTTTGGCATATCATCTTCTGCAAATCATCTCATTATGGGGCTAGGACAATCAGTGTACTTAGAGCTCAAGAGAACTAGGAAGCTCGGTGGGCGTCTTAAGAGACGCGGTTTCGTGTGAAAAATATTTTAGTAAAACACAACCTTTTTTTCTCCTTCGAAGGTAAATTCCAAGATCACAGTTTAAACAAAGTTGCTATGCACGCTTTGTGTCTGGACATCTTTAGTATCTGGAGCAGCCGCAAACGGTGTTTCCGGGTGAAGCTCTCCCACCAACAGAGAGCCAATTTATTGGGGCAAGGGTTTGAAAGAACAGGGTTTTTAACTCGGCGGGAGGCGGCATGAGAGGTCCAGGGGACTTTGAAGTGCGCGCCAATTACTGCCAGGGGAGTCGTCATGTCTAGTGAATTAATTATTAATGCTTCGTTACCAGAAACGCGTATTGCTTTGATGGAAAACGGAGAAATCCAGGAGCTTTTAATCGAGCGGGCTTCGGAAAAAGGGATTGTCGGTAATATCTATAAAGGAAGGGTGACCCGGGTTTTGCCAGGGATGCAAGCCGCTTTCGTCGATATCGGGTTAGATAAGGCTGCGTTTCTTTACGTCGATGATGTCTATGTCCACTCGAAGATGTGGGAAGAGGAGGAAGGTCCTACCGTAGGGCACGACCGCGTTCTCCCTGGGCTAGAGGCAGCAGCAAGTTCTGTTGCGGAGCAGGTGCCGGGCAGTGAGGTTGAGGGTGTGTTGAGAGCGGGAGTTCCGGCGCCGCGCCGCGAGGAAGCGGAATTAACGGGGGCACATGAAGCGCGGTTAGCGGAAGAGGGTGAGGCTGCGGTCCAAGAAGCGTCGACTCATTTTCATCAAGAGCGTGAGGAAACCGGCTTGGTGCATTTTCACGGTCAGGAGGCAGCGCTTGAGTCGGAAGAAGAGGGTTTTGATCTCGATCAGGAACTTTTTGAGGAAGAAGAAGACGGAGACGAGGAAGAAGACGGCATCGTGGAAATGGGGCCAGAGGGCGGCGAGGAGCAGGACGGGGGAGACGGCGGCGCACCTGCGGGAGTTTTGCTGCCGGAGAGTCGAGCGGAGTTTGGTGCTGATTTTGTTGTAAAATCGCCCACGGAACTGAAAAAAGAGGATCCTCAGGCTGCCTCAGCAGGCGCCGAGCCGGTAAAGCGTCATCGTCGGGGGCGACGCGGGGGGCGATTTCGCAAGAAATTAGGCTCTGAATTAGGTGCTGAGCCAGGTGCTGAAGGATCAGACCATGCCTCAGAACAAGCTGCTTCGGGCACCGAAGAAGGCTCAGAGGCCGACCAAGCAGCAGGAGTGGGAGGCGCAAGCTCAGAAAAACGGGCAGCAGCTGTCACCTCGAGCGGTGTCGTGGTGGTAAAACACGCGGAGACTAAGGCCTACCCGGAGTCTTTTCATCAGCAGGTCGCGGATTTAGGTTTGAGTGAGTCGGATCGCTCCAATATGCATGAAAAAGCAGAAGGCGCCGATCCCGTGGTGGGGGAAGTCGTCGGAGGAGGAAGACCTAAGCCGGTGTTGCTGACGGTGCAAGAGCGCCGGTCACCGCCTGCCGCAGAAACTGGACCTGAGGGGCGACCGGAGTTTAAGGCAACCCGCTCGCGGGACCGAAGGATTCGGCCCAAGCTAACGAGTAAGCCGTTTCGCGCGCAAGTCAACATTCAAGACTTGCTCAAGGAAGGGCAAGATGTGCTGGTGCAAGTCGCCAAGGACCCGATTTCCACCAAGGGTGCCCGACTGACCTGTCACATTAGTCTCCCAGGCCGGCATTTAGTGTGTATGCCGACGATTGATCACGTGGGGGTTTCGCGGAGAATTGAGCGGGATGAAGAGCGCAGGCGGTTGCGAGAGTACGTGGAGCGTTACCGACCCAAGAAATTGGGTTTTATCGTGCGCACCGCCAGTGGACGCAATCAGTCAGAAAAGCGCATCAAACAGGACATTGATTACCTGACCCATTTGTGGGACGAGATTCGCGAAAAAGCCAGCCTAGGGAGTGCTCCTTGTCTGGTGTATGAGGACTTAAACGCGGTGTTGCGTTCAGTGCGCGATTGGGTGACTGAAGAAATTGATAAGGTGGTGGTCGATTCGCGGGCACATCACGCTGATATCATTAAGTTTGTCTCGCATTTTATGCCGCCGCTTAAGCAAAAAATCGAACTCTATCAAGGCGATATTCCGATTTTTGATGCTTACAGTATTTCCACGGAGTTGTCGCGCGCCTTGGAACGCAAGGTCTGGTTAAAGTCAGGCGGCTATATCGTGGTCGATCAGGCTGAGGCCTTGGTGGCAATTGACGTCAATACCGGTCGCTATGTCGGTAAGAAAAATCTTGAAGATACCATTTTAAAAACCAACCTAGAGGCGGTGCAAGAGATTGCCTATCAGTTGCGGCTCAGGAATTGCGGCGGCATCATTATCCTGGACTTGATTGACATGGAAAAAGAAGAAAATAAGCAACGCGTTTACCGCGCCTTGGAAGAGGCGCTGTCGCATGACCGTGCGCGACCGAGTATTTTAAAGATCTCCGAGCTTGGGCTGGTGGAGATGACTCGCAAGCGCACGCGTGATACGATCGTTCGCACCTTGTGTGAGTCGTGTACGCACTGTGAAGGCAAGGGGTTTATTAAGAGTAAGCAAACGGTCGCCTATGAAGCGTTAAGAGAGTTAGAGCGGGTGGGTCTGGACCGGGATACTCATAAGGTGCTAGTGCAGGCGCATCCTGATGTCATCGACATTCTGGCCATCGATGAGCGTGCGACGCTTGATTTGCTGGAGAAAAAGTATCGTAAGGTCTTTTATCTACAAGGCGTCAATGATTTTCATTCGGAGCAATTCGAAGTACTGGCAGAAAAAGCGGAGCGATCACAGCGCGGTGGTGTGCGCGAACCTGCTGAGCGCTCGGCCCAGAGTGAGGGAGGGCGAGAAAGAAATGTTGGCCACGAACGCGGGCGCGGTCGGCAACGCCAAGAAGGCGGCAGCGGCTCGAAACAGCACTCGTCGAAACATCATCATCAAGGCGCGGCAGGTTCATCAAGTCCCAGGATCCCGGAACCAAGAGTGGTTCCGCTTCCGGTGCCAGGCAGTGGCAGTAAAGCTGCGGTCTCCGCCTCTTCTGAGAGCACGAGACATGACAAAAGCCGGGAGGAAAAAGCACCAGGGCCTCATCACGCTCACGGGGGGCATAAAGTGTCGGCAGCAGGGCCGACCAGCACTCCCGCCACCTCGTCTGCTCATGACGAGTTTTACGACGAAGAGGATCGGTTAGCTTTCGTGCGGGCGCAAGCAGCGCAAGATGCGGCGCTGGCGCGCCTTGGTAACGGGCACCATACTCCCCCTCCGGCTTTGCGGCAAACCCCTTCCGGGCGCGAGCGCATGTCCTCTTCAGGATCAGGCGGTGGTGGTAGCAGTCAAAATCGCGGTGGCGGCGGAGGTGGCGGCACGGGTGGTAACGCGGGAAAACGCAACCATCGTGGTAGGCGGGGCGGGAAATTTCGCCGCGGCCCGGATCAAAACCGCGGTCATGGCGGTGGCGCTCAAGGGGGCGACTCGGAAGGTAACGCGGGCATGAGTGGTGCTTCGTCGTCGGGGTCCAAGTCAGGCTCAAGGGCCTTTTCTTCGCATTCAGCTGGACCGACGCACTCAGCATCAGGCTCAAGTTACGACGAAGGGTCGTGAGGCGGTTGAGGTCAGCCAGCCAGTCGTCCGGTTGTCTGGTCGTTCGTCGCTGCTACCCGTTGAAGCAGCGCTAGCGCAAACAGCACGAAAAGAAGGGCAGTGTGAGTGAATGGCAACCTTTCGCGTGAGCGTGCGTGGCTCGCTGCGGGCAGAGGCCCGCGCTTTTTTCTTTCAAGGCATTTGGGATCACTTAGGCAGTGCGGGGCTGATTGGCGTCCATGAGGGCTCCGTCTTAGCTGAAGAAAGTTGGAGTAACGGTCTCGAAAAAGAAGCGTTTGAGTGGCAGGATTCCCAAGATTTTTCCGCCTCCGCTTGGGTGCCTCTGGATTACGATTGGGTGGGTCACCAGGATCAGTTCGTCTCCATGCTTTATTTTAGCGCAAACCCGAGCGAGATTGCCGAAGCTTGCGCTCAGTTTCAGCGGCAAATGGGCTTTCCAGGCCTCGAGTTTGGCGCTATTGAGCTGCAGCCTGATCAGGACTGGGATGCTCAGTGGCGCGCCAGTTTTTTAAATCACGGTGCCGGGGTAGAAATCTCGCCTTTTTGGCGGGTGGTGCCGCCCTGGGTGGAGCCAGCTGCTGCGGGAGACCACCACCTTGTGGCGGGGCCTGATCGTTGTTGTCCTCAGGAGGTTCCTCAGGCGCCCCAGCTGGCAGAGCGCTGGATTAAGATTAACCCGGGTGCCGGATTTGGCACAGGCACGCATGAAACCACCCAAGTTTGTTTACAGGCTTTAGGTGAGCGGGCAATCTTGCACCGCCCAAAGCAAGCCCCCTCCTTACAAGGTCTATCGGTGCTGGATTTTGGGAGCGGCTCTGGGATCTTAGCTATCGCAGCAGCGCTGTTGCAGGCCAAGCAAGTGGTGGGCGTGGAGCTGGATCCAGATGCACGGGCCAATGCCGTGGAAAACGCCAAGCTCAATAAGGTGGAAGCGGTGAGCTGGCTCAGTGCCTTGCCTGAGCGGCAAGACCAGGCGGATCCGGACTTGAAATTGGAATTGAATGACGCGCTTGAGCTTGAGCAATACGATATTATTTTAGCGAACATCTTGAAGCCGGTGCTGTTGAGCTTTGCGCAAGCGTTAGTCGCACGCCTTGCCGACTCCGGGATGCTGATTCTCTCAGGCTTGCTGGAGCACGACGTCCCAGTGATTGAGGCTGCCTACCGGCAGGCGTTTGCCGAGCGAGTGGCTTCACTTTCTCTTGAAACGCACCAGCTCGTGCAAGTTTTAAATAAGCAGCACCAAACAAATACCCCTCTAACAAATACCTCAAAGCTCAACGAATCGCTCCACAGCCTGGTATTGCAGCAGCAGGAATGGCGAGCGGTAGTTTTTACGCGCCGTGCGCTTTAAGTCCAAGCCCAGTGACGTGACCAGTGACGTGACCAGTGACGTGATACGACGCGTGGCACATCACGAGTTATAAGGTATTTGTAGGGAGTCTACGAAAGTGCGCAAGCCTTGCCTCAGGCTTGAGCGCTAGGCGCAGCGGTGAGATCACCAAGGGGAAAGGGAAAAAAGATGGGTCAAAACAGTCCTTTGTGGAGCAAGGCTGGATCGACAGAAGTTCGAAAGTCTGGCAATGGGCGGCGAGGCGTCAGTCTTGGGGAGACGATGCGGAGGGGCCTCCAAATTGGCCTAGGGCTCATGCTTTGGGAGATCGCAAGCCATCGCTGCGGCAGCCAGCGGGTCGTTGAGTGAGACTGCTTGGGAGCAAAGCGTTTGGGGTATGGAGGCGTCCTCGCCAGTTCATGAACCTAGCGGCAGCCATCCCCACGCCGAAGGGTGAGACGGCGGTCGGACCGCTGCGACTGCCGTTGCTGCTGAGCAGGAGGAAGATGACTTAATTTTCAGTCATCTCTTGTCTCAGATTACTCAGTATCTCGATCCTAGTGCACGGTTTAGGGTGGCGCAATGTGCAAAATCTTTCTCAAATGAGCTACGGGCTGCTCACTGGAGTGATTCGCTGGACACGGCTTCATACTAAAGGCTGTTAATTAATAGTCTATTTTTTACCTTGACAGCCACTCCAAATTGTTAGAACGTTTTTCCCAAGATGTCAAAAAGAAAAATAAGATCTAAGCAGTCGGTTAAGATTCTTGAAAAGAAATCTAAATTAAAAATTAATGAGCCCATCCGAGAGC
>JAYTHP010000094.1:0-4694 GCA_043732485.1 Oligoflexia bacterium | reverse complement strand
CACTATAATCAGGTCTTTTCAACTGTTCACTTAATCAGAATCAGCTCTGGACAGGAGTTTCTAGCTGAAGTCTATGACTTTGGCGCAAGGTTCAAGTTTTACCAATGAGGTTACAGCAAGGGGAGTGGCCGATTTTATCAAGCTGCCGAACAATCGCTTGGCCTGCTTGACGCGCTATGGCTCCTGGTTGACAACTGAGGGGTTCCTTGACCTCACGTAGGCGCTCCGGCATGAAAATAACCGGGTGACGCAGCTTAAAGTGATCGGAGGGCAGCCGGGGCTAACGCTCATCAGTGCAATGGCTGATGTACTGAGTGATCCTCAGAGTCGACTGACTTCTTTAAGCTTGGTACAAAACTTTATTATTTTTGATCACGATCCAGGGCTGTTGATCACGCTGCTTGCGATTGGGTAGGTCCGCTTGCTTCACTTGAACTTCAGCCACTGTCAGCTGCTAGACGACGTAGCATTACTGATGGCTCAAGCTTTGCGAAAAAGTCCGCAACGCCTGCTCCAAATCTTTGATTTGAGCGGTAATCTGCTCAGTCCTGAGGTGCAAGCAGCGCTCAAAACGGCTGCACCGAGCTGCCGTTTTAATTTTTGCTGGAAAAGGAAACAGGAGCACGGAGGTGGGTGGGTGGCGCGGTGAAGAACGGGAGAGAGGTGAGTATGCGGCAGGTAGGAAATCAGTCAGGGCCCAATTTTTTGGGTCTGGGGTTTAGAGTCGATGCGTGAGTGGCTCGGGTATTTAGCAGTAGCAGGGGTGCAGGGGGTAAGCGCTTTTTGTCTCATGGCAGGTGCGCTCTCAGGTGCGCCCCTTGCTTACGGTGGTCAATTCCCCTCCTTTCCGTTGGATTGGATAAAAATCACGCAAGCCACGCCCGCTGAAAGTCCTGAGGCTTTAGCAAGGCGCGAGACGGTGCTGCACTTCTTGCTGCCCGAGATTGCGCTTCATCTGGATCCGGCTGCTAAGGTGCGACTCGCTTGCTGCAATCGCAGAAGCTGCAGCCAGGTGCTAGGCGATCAAGCCAGTGTCTTCTATCAGCGGTTGCACGGGAGGGAAGGTTGGGCGGAGGCGAAGGAGTTCACTTACTGCGATTTTTTGGCAAGGAATGATCGCACGCCGCTTGCGAAAGTGCCTTATCTTTCCAATGCCCTGCAACTGCAGTTTGCGGACGGGGACGAATTGTGGCACTTCTTGAACTCACCGGATGCCCGCACCTTTGACAAAATCGCCATCCGCTTTCGGCTCCCGCCTGACTTGCAGCGCTTGTCCGCGGGCACTTGGCAATTGATCCGGGGGCTTGCGCCTCACGTCAGGGCCATGAAAATGGATTTTGACTCTATTGGCTTGGGCGATGCTGTCATGCCGGAGCTCGCAGCCACACTCACGCACCCGGAATCTTTTTTAATCGGTTTGAGACTGCTCACGAATGGTTTGAGTGATGCTGGAGTGGCTTTGCTTGCAGCAGCGCTGAAGCATCCCCATAATCGACTCACCTCCTTAAATCTCGGTGATCCTGGACTTTCTGATGCGAGCGCAAGCCAGCTTGCCGAGGTGCTGGGGCATAAGAATAATCACTTGACGGCTTTTAATTTCTTTAGTCCGGATCTGACGGATGTCGGTGGGTTGGCAATCGTTCAGACCTTGCAAAACAACTATAATCACCTGACAGATTTCCAGTTCGGGGGGTTGAACCTCACGGACGAGGTGGCGCAAACGGTGCTTCAGGCGATGCGAGCTCGAGTCGCTCGCTTTACTGCGCTGCGCTTATGGAGTGATCGCTATAGCGAGGCGGTGGCAATCGAGGTTGCAGATTTTCTGACCTTGCCAGGTAATCACTTACAGAAATTATCCCTAGGCGGCCAGGGGTTAGGCTTGGTCGGTGCGACTCGGATGGCGCAGGCGCTGGGGCATCCTCAGAGTCGGGTGAAGCGTTTTGAATGGGCTTATGCCCCACTCGGCCTGAATGAGCTGACAGCGTTTGCCAATGTTTTGAGGCAGCCTGAGCAGCCGCTTGTGTCGTTCAGTTTGCTGGGCAGTGAAACGCTGGATGTCGCAGCGATCACCGTGCTCGCGCCAGCAGTGGCAGCGGCTGCGCGGCTTAGTTCCTTGAATCTTGAGGCCTGCTTGCTGGGGGACCCGGGAGCCAGGATCCTTGCTGCAGCCTTGCGGAAGAATCCTCAAAGCGCCTTGCGGTTTTGCAACTTGCGGCGTAACGGAATGACCTTG
The DNA here is from genome assembly GCA_043732485.1 of Oligoflexia bacterium. Taxonomy (GTDB): domain Bacteria; phylum Bdellovibrionota; class UBA1018; order UBA1018; family UBA1018; genus JAYTHP01. Next base: position 2,461 of record JAYTHP010000094.1, on the reverse strand, counting down.
CAAGTGCAAGCAGAGCTCAAGGCTGCAGCGCCCCGCTGCCAATTTCTCTTTTGAGCCAACAGCACAGGCTGAGGGAGTTCACTGCGAAGGTGTTTTTTCAGGGCAAGAGGGTGTGTGTGGGCTTCGGTCTAAAAGCTTGCCTCTTCCCATTCGCCCTTTGTGCCGGTTTTTTGCTTCCCTAAAGAGCGTGAGAAAGGTATGAATAAGGCACTCATGGACTGATTTTGGGATTAGTGCAACTTTTTTTTCTCGCGAAAAAAAGCTTTGCTAACGAGCGAGGCCCAAAAAACGGGCACCAGGGTCGTAAAGAGCGGATCCAAGCCAAAAAATCCCAAACTGACGATCAGACTGGATTAATAATCAGGAGAGGTGGCCGAGTGGTCGAAGGCGCACGCTTGGAAAGCGTGTATACACGAAAGTGTATCGGGGGTTCGAATCCCCCTCTCTCCGCCATTTTCTGCTTTTCCGTTCGCTCTCTCTTTTTCCTCAGGGATGATTTCGAGAGCAGGACTAGCGAAGTCTCGAGATCCTAAGCAAGGTCTTCTTGCAGGTCGAGCGCGAGCATGCTGTTTGAAGCGATGTGAGTTGTTTCGGCTAACCTATTGATTTTACTAAAATAATTTTGAGCTTTTAGGCTGTTTGCTCCGCCGATCAGGGGAGAGCGTACACAGGTCACAAGAGAGCTCAGGCGAGCACGTAGGCCAGTTGAAACCCCTGGTCAGACGGCTTGCTCCGCACCAACGATATTGTGCTCGGTCGCTAGCACGAGTCTCTCGACAGAGCCGTGGAGCTGACTGGATCCTTCGGCAAGTTTTTGTGCTAGTTCGCTGGACTCTTGCGCGACTGCGACCTTGCTTTGGGTCGCAGTGCCGGTGCCATTCATGGCTTTGGCAATTTTACCGGCGCCATGCGTTTGTTCCTCGCAGGCGCTAGCAATTTCTGAGGCCATCGAGCTCATTTTGCTAACGCTTTCTGATATCTGAGTCAGCACATGCTAGCATGCGCCTGCAGACGTCATGCCAATGGCTACTTTCAGCTTACCGCCTTCAATGATGGTAGGCGCTCTGTTTTTGGTGTCGCCTATAATACTTTGAACTTTGCTCACGCTATGATCGATTATGCCATTGGTGTCTTTTGCGGAGTTTTCGCTCATTTGCGCCAAGTTTCTCCCTTCTTCGGCGACCACTGCAAACTCTCTGTTATGTGCGCCGGCCCGAGCCCCGCCTCAACCGAAGCATTAAAGGACAAAAGCTTGGTTTGAAAGACAATATCGTTAATGACCCTGGTTTTTGTGCCAATTTCCCCAATGAGGGAGACAATCTCTGTCAGTCTTGCGTTACTGTAGTCAGAAAGTTATGCCATCGCTAAGTGGTTTGGTTGAGTCTCACCCAGGGATTCATTCATTTGAGCCATGACGCGCTGACCCAAATCCGAGCTCTCCACGGTTTTATTGGAGCGCCGTTTTGGTCTTTCCGCGTTCTCAGAGTTTTTTGCGATCATCGAGGTCAGTTCGTCAAGCGCAGCGGAGGTCTGGTGGACGGCAGCTGCCTCGTTCGAAGTAGAGCCTGATAGATTTTGCGAGGCATTTAAGATGTTGTTCGAGTTTTTACTCACGGCGCTACTAATGTTTTGAATCTCGCCAATAATTTATTTAGCATCTGACGATGTAATTTTTAATTTTTTATAAATAAAAATTGTTAGAACTTTAATAAATAAAAAAAAATTCGCATGAATGACCAGAATGCCAAAGCCGGCTTGGTAATTGATCAGGCTGCCTGGCAGCAGAAAAAAGAAAGCGGCATGATGAACCAGGACGACTAAGAGACCCATCCCCACTGCAACCGGTTCAGCCAACATAATGAGAACGCCCAGCGCTAAAAAAATATGCAAGTGCAGCTCGGTCATTCCGCCTGAGAGATCAATCAGTAAGGCGCTAAATCAGACGATCGCGAGCGCGTTTGCCATGGAAGCGGCGATTGCGCCAGGGTCTTTTAAAGCGAGCAAAGTGGGTCCTGAGAGAGTGAAAAGACTGCCCAACAGCGCTAGCTTATAATTTTTTTGACAGAGAAAAGCAGTCAGCAGCGCGATGGGAGAGTACACCCAAATCAGATATAAAAAATTAGTATTAATTTTTTCGTGCTAAGACAAAGATTCATTTTTCCAAGGCGTCGGTTGCTTCATATTTTAGTCCTAAGGGGTTAATGGTTTATTTTCTCAGGCTCCCAGTTGCGCAGCCAAAGACCGGGTAAGTCGACACCTTTTTGCCGGATCGAAGATCCTGAATGAGTTGCACGTCTTCGTAGACTTGTGAATGTTGCTGGTCTTTTCCGTAACCCCCTTGGTAGAGGGTCACTCCCTGGTTGGTGAAGGGCGCCCAACCCTTGAACAAAGCCGACCTCGAACCATTTTTGGTGCCTCATGGCTTAGATCTGGACTCAAAGGTTTTCCAAAATTTGCTTGA
>JAYTHP010000093.1:0-14488 GCA_043732485.1 Oligoflexia bacterium | reverse complement strand
GGCCTGCCGCCTGCAGTAACTTAGCCGGATTTTCGCTCGCGCCTAAGGGTGCCCCTGGCAGCGGAAGTAGTTGTAGCAAACCCACCAGGTTTGGCAGTTTCAAGTTATTTCTTTCCTAGCCACTTGGGCCATGAACGCGCTTTGGCTGCAGCCGGAGCATTCGGCTCCTTGCTTTGCAGCAGCTCTTCGCCTTCCGTGCGCGATAACGATCCCGCTTCCATTGCAGCCGCCACCACCTGACGGGCCTCTTCAAGATCCATCTCTTCTTGAGTCGGCACGGGTGCAGCAGGGACCTCCGCTTGTTGCGCCGCCGCTTGAAAAGCCAAACCGCGCATCAATTCTTGAAAATCAGCGGGCAAAGTCTTTTCAAACTGGTCAGCCACCGAAGCAATGTCCTCACCGCGCATAGCTTTTTGCATCAGGTTTTGCATTTGCATCACTTGCCCCCGGGGCAATCGCTTAATGGCTTTTTGCATTTGCTGCATCATGTCAGGATCCAGACGCGAGGGATCAAACTGCGACGGGTCAAATCCCCCCATCGCAGGGGTTTGCGGGGCAGCAAGTGGCTTTTCTTCTGCTCCACAACAGCGTTTGTATTTTTTACGGCTACCACAGGAACAAGGGTCATTTTTGGCAATCATAGATTCTTTACAAATAGCGAATTTCTCAAGTTTTATCAAATGTTTCCTTGACCCAAAGCTTTGGCCAGTTCTAAATTAAAAAAATGGCTGTGCGACGTCAAATTTGGATCACTTCTTTTATTTTATACGGACTGAGTCAACTTTTTTTCCTGATCTATGTCCAGTTTCCCCTCAAATACAGCTTTGATGAAGCTCATTATATTCCGGTGGTTCGCCGCTTGCTTGAGCGCGAAGAGCCAAAAAACTGGGAGCATCCCCCACTCGGCAAGTTACTGATGACCGTCGGGGTGGCAGTCGGCGGCGACAGGCCGTTTGGCTGGCGCCTGATGAGCACCGTTTTTGGCGCACTGACCCTGGTTGGCATGTATCTTATGGGCTGGGTTTTGTTTGGTAAGCAAAGCACTGCGCTTTGGATTGCGCTGATTACCCTTTTTAATCAGCTGCTTTACGTCCAAGCCCGGATTGGGATGCTCGACACCTTCATGTTTTGCTTCCTGATCTGGGGGCTCACCGCCTTTACGACCACCTGGGCCCCGCGCTGGACGCGCCCACAATCCCTCCGGCTGCTGTTTTTTGCAGGCGCTTGTTTTGGGCTCGCTATGGCTTGTAAATGGTTTTCGCTCATTCCCTGGTTCGGGTGCTTAGGTTGGGTGGTGCTAGTGAAAGTTTTACAAACGGTGGATTTTCAAATCTCCAGTCACCCGCCCACCCATTTGCCACAAGAGGCTTGGTACCGGAAAAATCTTTGGAAAAAAGTCAGCATGCTTGAGTTTTTTGTGCTTCTTTTCCTGGTACCGGTGGTGTTCTACTATCTGACGTTTATCCCCTACTGTTTCTTAAAAGACGTGCCGTGCTCGTTCTATAGCGTGGTGGTTCTCATGCAAAAACGGATGTGGAGCGACCAGCTCAGAGTGGTGAGCTCCCACCCCTATATGAGTCAGTGGCTGGATTGGCCCCTTCTAGGGCGACCGATTTGGTATGCCTTTGAGCGGGAGCCGACGAATGATGCCTTTGTCCGCGGGGTGTTGTTGCTTGGCAACCCGCTGATCATGTGGAGCGGGCTTTTGGCGCTGATTGCCTGCTTCTGGGATGGTATCCGCACGCAACGAATGAACGCCTTGTTCATCTGCTACTTCTATCTGATCTGCTACGTTTGCTGGTACTTTATCCCGCGAAAAATTCTGTTTTACTATTATTACTACCCCTCTGGGATGTTACTCAGCTTTGCGCTGGCCTACATCTTTCATTACGACGAGCTGAAAGGCGGGAAGTACCGTGCTTGGCTGAAGTGGGTCTACTTTTCAGGCGTTTTCCTGCTCTTCTTGTATTTCTTCCCGATCCTAGCAGGCCTGAAGATCCCCACCCTGAGCTTTCGTGCCTGGATGTGGTTTAAGAGCTGGGTTTAAAGCAAATCAAGGGTCGCAGCCTCGCTAGAATCAGGCGCTGCTTCAGGTTTGCTGAGTAAGGATTGATAAGAGCGAAAGGCATAGGTTGACTTGAGACCTAGACGCTGCATGATCTCTTTTTCCGGCACGCCCTCTTGCAGCCAATGCAAGATGACTGAGTGGCGAATGGTCCTTGCGGTCAGCTGCGGAATGTTGAGCACTAGGGAGTAATGGCGCACCATCAGTTCGATCCCCCGCACGCTGATCGGTGAACCTAAGGATCCAAAGCGATTAAAGCCAAAAAAGATCCAAGAAGCGTCCCGGGCGGTTGCTTCAAACTCACGAACCGCTCGGCTCAAAGGTTGAGAAACAGCCACGTTTCTCAGGTTTTTGCCAGCAAAATGTAGATTCCATTGCCCGGTGGCATCCAGGCTCCAGTCTTGAAAGCGGACCTCGGGCAGCTCACTCACCAAGCAACCACTCTCAGCCATGGTCCATAACAGCAAGCGATTGCGATTTTCTAAGAGCGAGGCGGTAGGAAGTCCCGTGAGCTGAGCGATCAAGGGTGGCAGCGGAACGGTAAAAGGGACTCTTTCCAGTTTATAGGGAACGGCTCTTTTTTGTGCCAACTCGGGTGCGCCCTCCAGCCGCAACGCAATGTATTTGAGGAACTGGGTGAGCGTCAGTAATTTGCGTCTGCGGGTATTGGTCTTTAAGCCCTGGGCGATCAGCGCTTGTCGAAACGCTGCAAAATCGCTGGGAGGTAACTGCTTGAGATTAGGGAGATTTTTACCGTACTGGGACTGCAAAAAATGATCAAAAGACTGCAAATCAAGCTGATAGCTCTGCAGCGTGTGGTTGGCTTTCCCCGCGGCCGCCAAATGACCTAAAAAGAGTTTTAAGGCCCGGGAGAACGAGACTTCTTGCTTCGGATCGTGCTTCTCGTGATGAGGCGCTTCCATCATACCTTTCCTTAAAGTTTTTCTATTCTTCGAGGCTTGTGTTGCTAGCAAACCTAAGACTTTTTGAAAACCCTAACACGATTAGAGAGGCGCAAGCAGCAATGGTTTTGTTACGCGCTCTTAAAAAAAAGTCCAGATTTTTTCGATTCTATCGTAGGATGAAGGAAAGTAAGGCTTCAAGCAGCCTCGCTCCCGTAGGCTTGCTCGTCGTCGGTGGTGGTGGTGAGCAGTGCGCACCGTAGGTTAAAAATGCGTCTGATTCCAAGAAGATGACGAAAAAAAAGGATGAAAGAAGATGACGAAAAGCAAATGAACAAGCCAAAAGTCTTCAATCAGACTGCAAAAGCAGGCAAAACTCGGGCCGCAGCAGTCTTTGCTTCTGTCCTCGCGTTAGGTGGCCACGCATGCCTGTTGCTCCTCACACCTACTTACGCAGATGACCCGCTTACCCCCGCTTCGAGTGAAGAAGCTACGGCTATCGATGCTCACCCTTTGCCCGTTTCCTCGCCGTCGCCGGTCACGACAACACCGCCTTCTTTGCTTTCTCAGCCTGTCTCTTCTCTTGCCGTTGCACCGCCCAGGGGCGTACCAAAAGAGCGGGGAGCAAGCTATCAACTGCTTCGTCCCGAGTGGGGGTGGCAAATCGAGTCAAGCTTACAATCGTTTGGCGGTCAAGCACTCCACCCCTCCCAAAACAACAATCAAGCCATCGCCTTCGGTGCGCTTGCTGAATATCAGCCAGCCTTTTTGCAGCCTTTTGGCGTCTTCTCGCTTGGTGGCTCGTTGCACGTGTATCCCTATTTTGGAGGCAACGATAGTTTACTTACGATCGTCTCCACCGGCATTTCGATTCGCTATCAGGCACGGTTTTTTCGCGAGCAGATTTTGGTGCCCACGGTTGCCTATCAGTACGAACTGCTGCGCACGCTTTTCAAAGATCAAAATGCCTGGTCAGTTTTGCGCGGACCGTCAGTGGGTCTTTGGCTGTTGCTCAATGGCATTGACCAAAACTCGGCCAGTCACTTCTATCTCAACAGCAAAATCTTGAGAACCTATCTCATTGCCGAGATGAAGGGTCTGCAAGGCAGCGTTTCCTATACTGCAATCACAGGCTATTCGTTTTACTTTGGGGTGAGATTTGAGCACTAGGGCGAACTGAGCTAAACCAACCGTACGTAACCGTTTAAGAGCAAACCCACCTTGCCTTCAAAGGGAGGATCTGGCGATTGGAGATCAGGACGGTCACTTCACGGATCCTGCTTTTATATCATTGATCTTCAGCCAAATATACTTATCAGCTTTGCTGAGATCGTCGTCCGCACTATGGGTATTTTGAGTTGCTTGCCATGATAAAGTTTTTTCTTTTTCTTCGGAGGTCTTCTTTTTCTCAAGATCTTCAGCACTCATCGGAGCATTATGAGGGTACTTTTTTTTAAATCCGAGAGCAAGGCCGGCAGCCTCAAGATGGGATTGAGCAGCCAACTTGTTGCTTTTCTCGGCTAAATCTCTCGATCGCAAGCTATTTTGCTTGGGCTCAGTAGGAACTTTTGCGTCAAGATTGCTTCTTTCGAACCAAGCGCCTTCCCACAGGGCGCTATGAACGTGAGCTCGGGTGTTGAATTTTTTTGATTCTTTTTCATGGAGCTGCATTTCGTACTGATTGTTACTCTCGTTTAAGTTTCCGCCTGAAGAATATAATTTACTAGTAACATAGTTGACTTTCTTCTTCAGTCTGACGAAAAGATTGTCTGCGTCAAGAGCATTGCCAATAATATGCTTTGAGGCCTCGCTTTGATTTGCCTCAGCAAGCTTACTATCTTGAATGGCTTGTAACGATAATTTTTTTAAATTTCCTTCATGATACTGCTTTTGCTCAAACTCCTCAGCTGCAAGGGGAGAGTGATCAGCGTGCTTGATTTTAAAATTTTTAAAAAATTCAGCAGCCTGAGCGTGGGTATCCGCAGCAGCCGTATTGCTCAACACTGCCTGATCTTTAGAGGTCCGAACACGTTCTAGGAGGGGGGCAAGAACCCTCGACGTGTCATTTAGCCGGTAAAATTGCCTCGTCCCCCACCTCAACTCATGCGTAAAAGACTGACATCCGAATTGTTCTTCTTCTTTTTCATGGAGCGCAATTTCGTTTTGAGTCTTTTTTTGACTCAGCTTTCCATTGAAAACGGTTAACTCTTTAAAATCCTGAGAAATCTTACTCTTTAAAGGACTGTTGGCAAATGACAAACCAACGGTATTAAATTAGTTTAAAGTTTTTAAAAAACTCAAGCAGGATAAAACCATAAGCAGTCTCAACGAGTTAAGGTTGGGCGCCATCAAAACTGGACAGACTGAGCCAATGAGCAAAAAAATATCCCGCTCAGCAGCTAAGCTTTAGGGATCCCTAGCGGGAGGATCTCAGCACATTGGCAAATCTGAAGGCACAGGAAACCTCCGGGTGAAAGAAAAAGACCCAGCAGCGAGTAGGATCGTAAAGACCCGCTGATCCAGGGAGCGTGCGGTCACACTTCTTTTAAGTTCACTTTGGCGCTTGACAGGCCGGCACTGACAGTTTACTTTGCAAAAGATTCTTTTGCGGTCGTGGTGAAATTGGTAGACACGTACGCTTGAGGGGCGTATGCCGAAAGGTGTGACGGTTCAAATCCGTCCGACCGCACCAACTTTTGTTTCTCCCTCTCAGTCTTTGACACACCTTATACAGCCAGGAGGTTTCGGTATCTCCTCTCAACCCCTTGTTTTTGCCTCATTCCCACCTCAGTCTATGCCCACCGACAGAGCTCATGCTTTCATGAAGCTTGAGTCACCATCTTCTCATTTGGCTCATTTGGCTTAAGCCCTCTGCCTAAAAGCACGAGAGGTGTGGGTGGATGAGTGTGTCTGATGAGCAGAAAACACTCCTTCAAGCGTGTGAAAACTTAGAGCTTTGCTACCCCGTGTTTCCTGCCTACTGGCTTTGTTTTTTTTCTCTCTCTTGCTCTCGCTATTTTTTGACTTGCAAGCGCCCACAGTTTGCAGCCTGGGGTAAGGGCTGAGGGTGTCGCTTCTTGAGGGGTGGTCGCTGCTGCGGGGGAGCGCCGATAGTCTGAGACGGAATCTTCTTACGCAGTAAGGCTTCAATAGCGTCCACCGTTTTTTGGTCCTTTTGAGTGGCAAAAGTGGTGGCCTTGCCTCGCGCAAAGCTCCGTCCTGTTCGCCCGATGCGGTGGATATAGTCCTCAGGCTCCCGTGGGATATCGTAATTGACGACGTGTGACACCGCATCGACATGAATCCCACGCCCTGCAATGTCCGTGGCAATCAGCACCCGACACTTACCCTCTTTAAAGTCAATCAGCGATTGCTCGCGGTCCACTTGCCTTAAATCAGAATGGATCACGGTAACATCGCGAAAATTACGGCTTTGCAAAGAGCGAAACAGTCGGCTAGCCGCGTCCTTTGAGCGGACGAAGACAATCAACGTCCCTGGCTCATCAGCAATCAGGCGTCGCAAGACCGAGCCCTTGGACTCCTCTTGCAGCCAAAAAATACGCTGATCCACCGTGTCAGCTGCCGTGTTGCCAGCGCCGATGCTGATAGACTCAGGCTCTGAGAGAATGGTATTGGCGAGCTTGCGCACGGAAGGGGAAATCGTCGCTGAAAAAATCATCGTCTGTGCGGTATCAGGAATGTCTTCCATGATCCGCCCGAGCTGGGCAGCAAACCCCATGTCCAGCATTCGGTCTGCCTCATCAATGATCAGCCATTTCATAAAATCTAGCCATAGGTTACCGCGATCCAAATGGTCACATAACCGACCTGGTGTGGCCACAATCACCTGCGGGTAAGTTGCAATCGCTAGATCATCTTGTCGCAGATTTATACCCCCGATTAAAACGATGGAGCGAATCCCCTGGGGTGCCCCAAACCCTTCAAAAACGGCTTGAATTTGTTGCGCTATTTCTCGAGTCGGCGCTAAAATAAGCCCCAAAGTACCTTCCTTGCCCCTCAAGTTTTCAATCATCGGTAAAACGAAGCCTGCCGTCTTACCGGTTCCGGTCTGCGCGGTGGCGATGATATCTTTACCTGCCAGCGCCAGGGGGATGGCCGCTTTTTGAATCGGAGTGGGATTCGTCAGGCCTGCCTTTAAGAGTAAGTCAATAGTGGCTTGTGCAACGCCCAGTTCGCTCCAAGCATTGCCAGTGGACGGGATCGGTTCTGCAGAGTTCAATTCGGTCATCATTTTTCCAATAGAGATTTTAATGTTGCGATCTCAAGTTACGTTACTTTCCAAGAAAGTACTCAAAAGTTCAAAGTCTAGCTCAGTGTTCAACTTAAAGCTCAAGGGTCATTGATACAGTCAGTGACATTGTCAGTGTCAGAGTGAGCGAGCGAGGCAGACACACCACTCCTCTCACTCATGACTTTAATTTTTCGCGGGGTGCGTTTTTCCCCCTAGTCCTGCTATTTTAGAAAGCAAAGACGCGACCTTCAAGACTCAATTTCTCGATTTTAACCGTCATTGGCCTGTGAGTCACGGCTTTTTTCATCAAGCGCCTAGGAGAGCAAAAGAGGGTGGACTTTGGGTCGCTTTGCGTTAGGCTTGGCTCACTTTCACCCTTACTTGCTCGATGCTTGCTCAATTTGCTTCCGAAAATACGCCATTTTCGCTAAAATGAACAGAAAAGTTACTGACCCTCAAAGGAAAAACACCCCCATGGATCTCCAACAACTCAAGACCCGGTTTGCCGACAGTTACTGGCTGCTAACCCTCAGCATTCTGGTGCTGGGTCCTGCAGCCCTCCCGCTCATTTGGATCAGCCAACGGCTCTCAAAACCAAAAAAATGGATTTTAACCCTGGTCGTCCTTCTCGTCACCGCTTTTTCCATCTGGGTGACCTATCAAACCGGCTCACAGGTCTTTAGCCTCTTTAAGGAATTCCAAGCCCTGCAAAACTAAGCCTCGACCATCACCTCACTGCACTTACGGAGTGGTGAGGTCGTGATAAAGCTCCGGCCTGCGGTCGCGAAAGAACCCAAAGGCCGCGCGGTCGAGCTGAATTTTCTGCAAGTCGAAGGTAGCAAGCGCCACTCCCGACTCCTCCCGGTTCAGCTCCGCCTGCTTTTCGCCTAAGTGATTGACCAGAAAGGAGTGCCCATAAAAGCTTTGCGTACCCTCTTGCCCAACGCGATTGGCGGCAAGCACCGGGATCATATTGGCCACCGCATGACCGATCATCACTCGTTGCCACGGGTCTTTTGTATCAAGTCCGGTATCTAGCCCATTAGGCTCTGACCCAATGGCCGTCGGGTAAAGTAACAATTCTGCTCCTTGCAAGGCAAGCGCCCTGGCACACTCTGGAAACCACTGATCCCAGCAAATCCCAACACCTAGGTTGCCAATTTTCGTCTTCCAGACCTTAAAGCCGGTATTCCCTGGCCTAAAATAAAACTTTTCCTCGTACCCTGGACCATCCGGAATGTGGCTCTTGCGGTAAACCCCCAAGAGCGTGCCATCTGCGTCAATCATCCCGCAGCTGTTATAATAGACGGGTCCAGCCTTCTCAAAAAAAGACACCGGCAAGACCACCGCTAACTCTTTGGCAAGCTTTTGAAAATGCAACAGCGTCGGATGCCCTTCCACCGGATGCGCAAGAGCAAAATACTGCTGTTTTTCTTCCTGGCAAAAATACCAAGTTTCAAAAAGCTCAGGCATGAGAATCAGCTGCGCGCCTTGCTGAGCCGCGTCACGGACCGCGCGCTCCATCCGCCGTACGTTTGCCGCGGTGTCTTGCGAAAAAGCGCTTTGTAAAACCGCCGCTGTGATTTTTCTTACAGGGGTTGCTGTTGGGTGATACAATGAAAAGCTCCTCCACCGGTTAAAAGACCTAAGGCCGAGACACCCACCACGCGTCGCTTAGGAAAACAACTTTGAATCAATGCAAGCGCTGGCTGGTCCGAACTGACACCAAACTGCGGCACCACGACTGCCGCGTTGGCAATATAAAAGTTCATATAACTGGCAGGCATCAGCCTGCCTTGATCATCAACGACCTCACCTGGCGAGGAGATCGTCATGACCTGCAAAGCTTTTCCTTGCTGATCCCGTGCGCTTTTTAAGCGATCCTCAATTTCACTGAGCACCGCGCTATTGGGGTCAGAACGAGACGCACTTCGCATACACAACACCACGCCCGGGGCCACAAACCGTGCTAGATTATCAATATGGCCGTCGGTGTGATCATTGGCTAGCCCCTTGCGCAGCCAGATCACCTTTGCAATCCCAAGCTCTCGCAAATACCCTTCAATCGTCTCCCGGCTACAATCCCGGTTGCGATTAGGGTTCAACAGACACTCTTCCGTAGTGATCGCCATTCCTTGGCCATCAACTTCTAGCGATCCACCTTCTAAAACCCAAGGAAACGCCAGGACCTGCGCGCCACTCCGATGAGCAATCCGCTCCGCAAGATCAAGGTCTTCAGGGAAAAGATACTTTTCTCCCCAACCATTGAAGGAGAACCGGGCGGCATGGGTTTGCACTGCGCCGACTTGTGAGGTGACTTGCAAGAAAATGGGTCCGGTATCGCGAATCCAGATATCGCCAAAAGGCTCAACGTAATAGCTAATGTCAAGACCTGCAAGCCGCTCTCTTGCGACTGTTGCAGCCTCCGGCGATTGCACGAGGAGGCTCACAGGCTCGGACTCCGCAATGGCTTGGCAAAACTGCACCATTTCTGCTTGCACCCGGGGCAGATTCTCACCCCAAAGGTCCTCGCGGCTGGGCCAGGCAGTCCAACAAGTCTGATGTGGTTGCCATTCGGCAGGTTGTCTTGCTTGCATCTGGGATGCTTTAGCATGCTGTGTTCTAACTCACAATAGCCAAAAACAAGCCATCGTGAGCAAGGTCGGTAAAAGACTGGCTTTCAACAACTCCACCACCCCTAAGCCTTGCGGCTGAAAGTGTCGCGCTAGGATCTCAAAGCCCATGAGATTCGGGGCATTAGCAAGCAGCGTCAGACCACCTCCTGTCACTGCGCCAGCCATCACGGCGTACTGGGCTGCAGGCTGAAGCTCAGGCACCTGAGTAGCAAGGGTAGTGAGCGCGGCATTATCGATGATCGAGGTGAGCAGCGTACTGCCTAAAAATAGCTGCCAGTCCGGTGTTGCGGCATCAAAGATCAACTGCAGCCACCAGCTTTGCGGTTTTCCCAGGATCAGCAAGGCCGCAAGAAAAAGCGCCACATTGAAACTGAGACGCACTTGTAAGAGCGAAAAACGCAACGAATGGCGTTCCTGCTGGGCTAAAAGTTGAGCAAGCGGCGGCAAGACCTGTTTACGCAGTTCCTTCCTGCAAAGCCATAAAACCCCGGCGGTGTTGAGCCAAACCGCCGAACAGGCCTTCCAGCCGAAGTGGGTGAACATAAAGCGCGAGTCCCAACCCCAAAGCGGGGCTGCGAGCAACACCGGGGGTGCAGCAAACGAACTTAAGGTGCCACCGACTGAGATATTGACGAAGAGGATCGCTAGGGTGAGATACCTTAAGCGGTGCGAGACCCCAATTAAAAGCTCGTGACGCTCAATCAACAGCGCCACCAGCACCATCGCAGCCGGCTCTGAAATGACACTCCCGAGCAGCGGCCAAACGCCTAAGGTGAGAAAATAAAAAGCAAAAACTTCTTTTTTTGCAAACCGCTTGCTAATCCGCCGAGTGAGCCATTGCAGTGGCAAAAAAAGTGCCGGACTGGAGCTAAAACAGAGAATCACGAAGAGGATGAAAATTTCTCGAAAATTTAAGCTCAGCAAGAACGCATGGGTAGTAGCCCATCCCGTGAGCGTGGTTTGTACTACCAATAAACCCAAAGCCCACAGTGCCACTGCGGTTTCAATTTCCGTGGCTGGGCTGAGCAAAGCCCACCAACGATCAGCACGGGGATGGTCTTTTTTTAGCCGCCTGAACTCTTTTTTTAAGGCGTTAATGGAAAAACAATGAAGGAGCGCAAGAACAAAAAAAACAGTGGCAAGAAATTTCATGAATCCTGTGAGGCTAGCATAGGTAAAAGCGTTTTTTTCCTATTTTTTGCATCATGCTTACAAAATCTGTACCCGCGCTAGAAATCTTTAAAAATCCTTTTAAAAAGCAGGAAAAACTGTTCCGAGGATTCAGGTTGGCTGGCGGCTGGGTTACGCTCGCCAGGCTTGTCGGCTAGAGCTTGGGACTGCGTACTGGCCAGATCGCTTGGGATTTCGGTGTGATAGAGGGCATGGTACCAGAAAAAATTCTTCATCACTGAGGTGATATAGTCTCTCGTTTCGACCACCGGTAAGAAATCGATAAACAGTAATTTCTGGTCAATGGGATAATTTCTTAGCCACTGCTCCATGCGACTGGGTCCGGCATTATAAGCGCCAATGGCTAATTCAGGTTCGCCAGGGAAGCGCTCGAGTAACTTTTTGACATAAAGGGATCCAATTTGAATGTTCACCTCCGGCTGAACCAGCTGAGCCTTAGTCACCCGTTTTTTAATCTGCCTGGCGGTTTGCGGCTGGACCTGCATCAAACCCAGGGCTCCAGTCGGACTGCGAGCATTGGGGTTAAAAGCGCTTTCTTGTCGCATGATGGAGAGCAGGAAAAAGGGATCCTCGCTCAGGTGTAAGCCTTGGATTTTTTGTAAAAAAGGCACCGGATACATCAGCTTCAGGGTACTTGGCGTCATCCAGTTAGGATGCTCACGAAAGACCGCACGGAGGATCTCAAAGCCAGAAAGGGTCGATTGCGCCCGTTTTAGCAAAACCACCCAATACAACTGAAACGCTGGCTCCAGACCGACCAGGTGATCCATCTGGTCGGATAACAACTGAGCAGCAAGCGTCTTTTCTTTATTTTTTAAAAGCAATTCGACTAAGCGGGTGGTTCGCGATAATTGGGGCGACAACACCGAGCGAGTGAGCACCTCAATGGGCTCCTCCTCATGAAAGGGGTGCTTGCCGCTCAGTTCCTGCAGGGTTAAGGCATGAAAACTGAGGGGGTAATCTCTTAAAAACTTTTCTCGCAGTAAATTGAACTGATCTTGATGCCCAAGCTTACTATGACACATCAAGCCCCAAAAGGCCGCTCGCATGCGAACGTCCATTTCTTTGTCCTCATCGTTCATGCGAATGAGCGGCGTTAAAAAGCTCAAGGCCCGTTGGTAATCTTTTTTTAAAAATGCCAATAAGCCTAAGCGATAGGCGGCTTGATGGGACGAAAAAGCGTCAGCGCAACGTAAAGACTTTTCGTACAGCTGCACTGCCTTTTGCAAAGATCCTTCTTGCAACTTCTCCTCAAAAAAGGTGGCTGAGGCCAGGTAAACCGACTGTGAAAAACACACCTGCGGCTGCATGAGTTTTTCAAAACTTTGCTCGAGCATTGCTTGCAAACGCGAGGCATGAGCTCGTTTCTTCAGGGCACTGCTTAAGGAACCAGCGCTGACTTGTAAATCGATTTTTTCAGGGTGTCCTTTTAAAAACTGCTCAGCTGCCATCTGCAGGGCAAGCTTTTTGACCCGCTTAGATTGCCAGTGATGGACCTGAGCCACGGGTACTGGGGCATCAAGATCACTCAAACAAATGGGGCTGACAGGTGAAAACATGCCATCCTTCCAGCAAATGGCAGCATCCTTCGGTCTCAGAGGTTGGCGAATGAAAAGCGCGGCGTCCCCTTCAGCCTGCTTTAATTCTTGGGGTGAATCGAACTTCTGGCCATTGAGTGCATCGTTATTCATCAGCTCGCCAAAAGGATAAGCAAATCCAGTCCCTTGCATCACAAAACACGGGATCAGTGCCCCTAGCAAAATGGCAGCAACACGACTCATCCGCTGCAAAAAAAACGCTTGAAACGGTAAGTAAAAGTGAGTTCTCACCTCCACCTATCGAAAACACTTGCAAAAAAGTTAAGCTAAAATCGCACCTATAACTCCTCGCGGCTTTGCTGCGCTCCCCTTGGCAGCAAAAGACAAGAACCATCGTCGCAATTATTAATGCAAGCCATTGAAATCAATCAATTTTAACTCAATCCTTGCACCCGGTCGCCACGATTTTCGCCTGCACCGTCTCTTCCGCAATGGCAGAGTTCCAGGAGCAGCAGAACAGTCGGATGACTTTAAGAGGGGTCAGTTGCCATCGACCTTTTGACCCAAGATGAGAAGGGAATATCAGAAAAAAAGGACTGAAACCTCTGTAAAAAAGAAACCTCCTGCCGGTTCCATTCAGCTCAACCGTCCTGCTGTTCAAGCACTCACCAAAAAAAGCTCTCCAAAATAGAACCTTCATTTTCTTTGCATTCGTGCATTGTTGAAAGGGGGTCGATCTTGAGGCTTTTCAGGCGATCCTCGAAACCCAGGCCACGGTCGTGAGTAAAGTAGCCCAAAAAGCCGAGGTTGCAAAAAATAAAAAACCTCTAAAGCCACCCTGGCTAGGATTTTAGCCCCTCAAAATCGCCCCGTCCCCAAAGCTCTAGCCCAAGTGTTTCAAGTCTTAACCCTGCGGTAAGAGGTATCATCATAGGGAAGCTGAAGAGGGAGGTCGATCCACCAGCCCCTCAGGCGCTCTTAAAAATAAAAAGTGCAGTTCGGCGCCGCTTATCTGAGTGCTTGCTGCCCCCCTTCGCCAATGCTGTTGCCCTCGAGATCGATGCGCGCCAGGCGATTGCGATGATGGATCCCCGATAGGGCATGAGCCATCGATCTGGCTCCACCCTCGCTAATGAGATTGTTTCGCAAACTCAAGCACTCGCCCGAGCTCTCCCAGGAGGGCTGTTGCGCCCTCGTCTGTAATTCCAGCGCTTTAACATGAAAACCGCCTCCAATCGACTGGAGCGTCTTGTACTAGGCTAGGCTGGGATTGAGCACGCTTTGCGAACGGGGCCTGGATGCAATAGGAGAAAGGCCCCCTCACTATCCTGTCATTCCCTCGCGCTGTTACCCTCTTGCAAGGCCTGCCGCGGAAGCACTGACAAAGCTCGCTGAAAAGGCACTCTTTGTTGATCCGGCTACAACTATCCGATCAGGAGCGAGCATTGACCAAAGGGTCCTGTGCCCTCGATTTGCTCACATGACACGCTGGCTTTTGTTTTTTTAAACTCCGAAAGCGCCGCGCCAGCCATCACCGTTGGCAAACCAAACTGAAACACATGCCCTTGATTGCGCAGCGCCACCTTCAGGGAACCTAAGCTCGAGTTGAGTAGCTCAGCTAACCATTCTTGCACGCCTGGATCTTCCCACTTGCAACTCTTTTTCATGATTAAAGAGACCATCTCGACTAGTGCCTGTTTCTTGAGTCCTAGCAGCAAGAAGCCTGGATCTTGATTGAATTGAAAGTGCGCGACGCCAAGGCATTCAAAAGCATCGATCTCGGTCTGGTTTTGCAGCTCACTCATAGGCGATGCCTGCCCCCAAGTCAGCTCCTTTTTGATGTAGGTTTTAAAATTTTTGTTCATCGAGGGTAGAAGCATGAGCAGCAAACCGTTTTTGCGAAT
>JAYTHP010000092.1:0-1324 GCA_043732485.1 Oligoflexia bacterium | reverse complement strand
CCCGCCGCCGCCTGGCTTCAGCTGACCTGAGGCCCGCACCGGACCCACCAGCGTGGGGATCAATTGCCGGAGGGGCTCCAGTAAAGAAACCGTAGCGGACGTGCCGCGCACTTGCTGGGACGACGCCTGCGGCTCAAGCGAAAGTAACGCCAAATCGACCCACGGCTGATAAATCCGATTCATCCCCTTAGGGAACTGGCAAAATGGCTGCGTGGCCAGCAACGACAGTTTACCTTTGGCGAGCAGATAGTTGAGCCAGTCGGCCTCCGGAACTAAGGAGATTTCTTGCAGTAAGTAAAGCGTGCCATCGGGGATCACCACCGACTGCTGCAAACACGGGATCGGTTGCGAGAGCCTGCGTACGGAATCAGCAAGCTCCACGATTCTTGGGCGCGCGGGCAGACTTTGAGGCTGCGGCGGGGTTTGCAGCAGTGCTGCCAACAACCCTTCCGCTTGCGCCATTTTCTCAGGCCAGCGGCCGCGATCCCTGCCAAAGAGTTTCTCTAAAATCGTCCAAGCAGGGCGTTGCCATGCCTCAGCCCTTTGCAAAGGCGTCAGCGCAGCATCACTCTTGCGTAGCCAAGCAAGCCAGCTCAGCTCCTCAAAACGCGCTTTCGGTGCGTCCTGGAACAAAAAGGCGTGCGCCGCCCGAAAGAGCGCCGCGCCGCCGTCTGCACCTTCTGCGCTTTGCCCAGGCCGAGCTCCGCTCATGGCTTCTAGCAGCTGAGCGAAAGCAGGCGCACGCGCCGTTTCAATCGCAAGTTGCAAGAAAGACTCGACTTTTTTGGCTTCCAACGCGCCACCTAACGTCTGCAAGGAGCGTAAAAATAGCTGCGGATGCGCTTGCAACAACGCCCCTGCCTCTTGCAAGCCTAGCATGAGCAGCTTGGGATCTTGGATCAACCCTGACCATCGCTCCAGAACCTGCGGCCCTAGCCCCAGCTGATGAAACGTCTGATAGGATTGCTCAATCTCATGCAAGCGCCTGGGCTGCGATAAGACCTGCGTTTTCACAGTGTCGAGCATCAATTGCAGTTCGCCGTCTGAGCGACCCGGGAACCCCGCGCCGCCATTGATCCAGCGTTCTGTTTTTTGCAAAGCCCCAAACTGGTTAAAACACCGCATCATGGTTCGCACCTGGGACACGGAAAGCTGGGTGTCTTGCAGGTCAATGTCCAAACACGCCAGGTTGACGGCGCGATGCTCGGTGCGCTTCAAGATCCGGTCATCCAGCCTGCCACGGTAACACCCCACCCAGGGGATCACGAGCAGCAAGGAGCAGAGTAACTTACTTTTTTTGAGCAAGTCTTTAATTTTTACACAG
>JAYTHP010000091.1:0-14583 GCA_043732485.1 Oligoflexia bacterium | reverse complement strand
GGCCGCTCGGTAGAGCGGGTGGCTGGGAGGCCACTGGATCATTGCGTGCTTACTGTCCGTTCCGGGTGTCGTGCGAATGCCGGTCATGGCCGCTTGACGGGATCCATTTGACGCTCAATGCCGCTCCATTGACTACCCTGCCATCTTCACCGCTCTTTCGTGGTCTTTGCTGTTAACAGGAGACTAAACAAAAAAAGGCAATTGCGAAACAGGGTTATATGGGCAGTTTACCATCAAAGAGCGAGCAAAGAAGAACGTCATTTATCGTGATCACGCAGATAAGCCACCTCAGCGATTCAGGCGATGAGGGATCGGGTCAACGAAGCGGTTCCCGACACTCGTGACAACTCCCCTTCCCGGGGAGGGACCACACTCTAAGTGTTGTCCCTCTCACGATGTTCCATTCTTAAGGGCCAACGGCGGGGGCAGGAATTTGGCTTGGGACTGAAAGATCAGTCTGGGTTCCGACAGAAACCCTCTCGACAGTTCCCCGAGCGGAAAGTGGGACCGCTTCAGCCGACCCTCCTTCTTGGGCATTCACTCCTGCAGCAGGAGCAGGAGGGGGGGCAACAGCCGGTGCAGCAGCTGCTGGTGCAGGCGGAGGAGGAGGAGGAGGCAACAAAGGTAGCATTCCTGGTGGCTGCTCTGGATTACTCTTGACGGCGGTGTGGGTCCTTGCAGCAGCAGAAGCTGAGGAGGGTTGCTCTCCGGCCCTGAGAAAGGTGGTGTGAAGTTCCTCTGCGGTTCTGAGCTTCAGATCATCCGCCTCCTGCAAAACGCGAGCAGCTGCAAGTGCTTCGGCTTGCGCCCGTCCGCCTATTCTGTTCTCTTCTTCTAATTGGGCATTGAGTGCAGCAATTTGTGCAGAAAGATCAGCTCTTTTTTGAGCACTGGCTTGTTGCGCTGCGACCTTAGCGTCTCGTACCTGTGAAGATTCGGTTCGCGTCTGGTTCGCTGCCGTCGCAACGTTGAGAGCGGAGTGGAGTGCATCGAGCTTCGATTGAGCTGTTCTTATTTTTCCTTCGGTCACTGCAAGCTTGGCAGTGTGTTCTTTCAAAGCAGTCCTAACGATAGCTTTAGTTTTGCGCAGCTCCTTGAGAGCGCGGGCGTTGGCTTTTTTCACTGCGCCAGCATCAGTTGCATCGGTCACCACTTCGTTATGAGCGCGTAGCAGATGAACTAACTCAGCATTGGCGGCTGCCAGTCGACTATCATGAGTTTGAAGTGCGGCCTCAAATTCCTGAATCGACCACAGCTTGCCGTTTTTATCTCTTTGAGCATCAGGGATGCTTTGACGGAGCTGCGTGATCTCCTGCTTTTTTTGATTAATACTGGTGTCGATCGTTTTTTTATGATCCCATTTCTCCTTGAGAGCTTTTGATAAGACATGGTTTTCTGGTAGTTGCTGTTTTTCCCTGGCTTGGTTTGCCAGCACCTCTTGTTGTTCTAAAACTTCTTCGGTAACGTTTCGCTTCTCAGTGGCTAACTGTTTTGCATCTTGTGCCAGTTGATCGAGCGTAGTCTGACGGACAGCACGGTGTGCTGGGTTTTCCGTAGGAAGGCTTGCTAGTTTTTCCTGTAGTGCTTTGACTCTCAGCGTGAGCAGGTCTTCGGCCACAGGCGGTCCGCCGCCGCGATTCACTGCTACTTGTCTAGAGGTTTGCGGGTTTGTCTGGTTTTGTGCCTTTCCATTATGGTTGATTTCAATGTTTTGTTCGTAGGCTTCACGTTCACGTTTGTTGAGCTTGCGATCAATTTCTTGATCTCTCTTGGCTTCGTTAGTGATTTTTCTATTTAAATAATTAGTGATTTTGGCTTTATAAACCTCGAATTTACTCTCAGGGTGATGTTCCGAATCGGAGGGAAATCTCAAGGCGCTACCATTTTTAAGCGATCCTTGGAAATCAAGTTTGGCCCGATCAGCGGCGCCTCCTGCTTTTTTCAGCTCCTCTTGCTTATAGCGTTCTGCTTCTGTGAGTGGCGTAAAGGGTCTTGTGACAAACTGAATCAACTTTGCTGCTCGGCTTTGGACCGTTCCATCGGTCGTTCGTCCATTTGGCAGGGGTGAGGTTTCGTCACTACGTGAGGAAGTACCTGATGAGGCGTGGATCGATTCCTGAG
Source organism: Oligoflexia bacterium (assembly GCA_043732485.1). Classification (GTDB taxonomy): domain Bacteria; phylum Bdellovibrionota; class UBA1018; order UBA1018; family UBA1018; genus JAYTHP01. The sequence continues at coordinate 12,462 of JAYTHP010000091.1, read as the reverse complement.
GGTCTCCTGAAGTATTTTGTGATGCATTTTGTGCTGCTGCAAGAGAAGTTGCATCATGGCCTACGGAACCTGTATTCTGAGTTGGATTGCTCTTCTTGGCAATAAAGTTTTTCACGGAGCTCACAAACCGCTGCGATCGGCTAGGTTTCTTCTGCGCCGCGGAGGAGCTTTGACTGGCTGCTGCACTGGCATGTGCGCCTGGCGCTGCGCTTGCTTCTGCCTGGCTAGGGGCGAAAGACGATCGGGCAGAGTGCAGCGATGGATTACTCTCGCTATCGGTATCGCGTGTACTGGCATTTTCCGGTACGCTGCCAGTGACGCTGCGTGCGGCCTGAGCAAGTGACGGTGCGAGAAGCGAGCTTACGGAGGCAACTGCTACGACCAGGCTCAAAGTCGCCTTTAAAGAAGCGCGGGCTGCAGGAGTTGCTGCAGGACTTGCAAGAACGCTAGGGGAGAGATCCAAAGTGTTGCTGTTCATGCATTCCGCTCCAGGGCTCCAAGAAGCCAGGGTTGCTCTCGCTTCGTGAGTCAAGGATTGACTCACGGAGCACGAAGGAGTGAGTGGGCGGATAGTTTTTCCAGCTGACTGCTGATGGAAGGGGCATGGCATATCGAGTACTCCTTTGTGCTTTGATCCAAAGACAGGTTAAAACTAGACGTCCGCGGCCGTCACTTTGGCTATGACAGTGGAGCCACCACACGGGATGCCCCTCTATCCTCTAAATGTTTCCTGCGATGTAGGCCTTAAAGTCCCAGGCCTCGTCCCACGCTCGGTAGGACTGATCGAGCCTGGGTCTCGGCCTCATGACCCCTAAGCTCGAAGCGACTAGCGTCAAGCAGAGCGTCAAACCGGCACCGCACCCGTTTCCCCGTCGCCTAATCTAATACAAATATAATATATCCGGGTAAAATAGTCAAGTATAGGCAAGGGCTTGGGGGAGGTTCGTTGTGTGGTGTGGGCCTCACTTTGAATTTAACCAATAAAAGTAATTAGTTGCCTGAGTGAGTTGCCGCTCTTCGAGTACGACAGCTGACCCTTGTCCCAGTGATTGATCCTATTTTTGTGGCGTGGATGGACTTGTCGTGCACTAAGTATAAAAAAATAATAGGAAAAGTGTGTTTCTGGGTGTGTCTTTTAACGCGACCAGAGACGCGAGCGGGAATGGTGTCGACAACGGTTGGTGGGCCGGTAAGAGGGTATTTAGGGGGAAAAAGAGAACAGTAGAGTAAGCAGTAAAGTAAATGAAGAGGCAGTAGAGACCCGGGGCCAACCGTCCCTACCCCTGGTGCTCGGTTGTTGAGTTAAGGGGCGCTTCCTGGCGGGCGTCGTTGGATCGTTACTGTGCTGAGGACCTTTCGCGGGGGGAGGGGGTGAAATCGTCGGTTTTGCTTGAAATCGGACTCTAAAGGTCGTATATATAGAGATTATGATCAAATTGAACCGCGTCACCGAATATGGCCTGATTGCGCTGAGGCATATGACGACGAAGCAGCATCAGCCTGCTGAGGTAACGAGCGCACGTGAAATTGCAGAGCATTATGGCTTTCCGTTTGAGATGACGGCTAAGACCTTACAGCGCCTCAAAGACGGCGGCTTAATTCGTTCCGCGCAAGGATCCAAAGGCGGCTATCGGTTACACCGCGAGCTTGCGGCGGTCTCGTTGGTCGATTTTTTGGAGCTGATGGAGGGGCCGCAGTCGCTGGTCAACTGTTTGTTGCCCTCCCCGGCGAGTGCTTTACCTTCGAATGTTTTAGGCGACGGCCTCTCACCAGCCTTCGTGGGTGTACCCGCAGGCAGTCCTGGGAAGTTGTCTGACGGTCCGGTGACCGCCAAGGACTGTGCCTACGAGCCGCACTGCGAGCTTAAGCAAGTGATGGGGCAGCTAAACCGGAGAATTGTACAATTTTTAGCACAAATCCCGCTCACTGAGTTAACCGAGCGCGTTGAAGGTGGAGACGGCGGGAGGAGCGCGTGGGAGACTCGCGCAACGGCGCAAGCAGTTGGTCCTCAGCCCCCGCCCGAGGCGAGAGTAAAGATTTGAAAAAAGCTGTTAAACCCAAATAACCCCAAAAAACCGAGAGAGTGATTCCACTGTATGCTAAGCTGCCACCGCTCAGACTTCAGTTTTCACTTTTCTCAAGGAGTTCACCATGAAGTTGCCTATTTATCTTGATCACCATTCCACGACTCCCATGGATCCGCTTGTTTTGCAGGCGATGTTGCCTTATTTTACCGAAGTCTTTGGTAACGCAGCGAGCCGCAATCATGAGTACGGCTGGACGGCTGAGGGCGCGGTTGAAAAAGCCCGGCAAGAGCTGGCGCGCTTGATTGGTGCGCAGGAAAAAGAAATCATCTTCACTAGTGGCGCAACCGAGAGTAATAACCTGGCGCTGATGGGGGTGGCTGAGATGTACCGGGAGAAGGGTAATCACATCATTACCTCGCCGGTGGAGCACAAGGCTATTTTAGACACCTGTCAGTATTTAGAGCAAAAGGGTTTTCAGGTGACCTACTTGCCGGTGGATCAATTTGGTCGGGTGAGCGCAGAGTCGGTAAGAAATGCGATCACGCCGCAGACCCTCTTGGTCTCGGTGATGGCGGCTAATAATGAGATTGGTTCGATTAATCCAATTGCAGAAATTGGTGCAGTTTGTAAAGAAAAAGGCGTTTTATTTCACTGCGATGCGGTGCAAGCGGGCGGCAAAATGGAGCTCGATGTCGAGAAAATGGGCATCGATCTGTTGTCGCTTACGGCCCATAAGATTTACGGACCGAAAGGGATTGCGCTGTTATACGTGAGAAGGAGAAATCCTCGCGTGCGTTTAAAGCCGCTGATTTATGGCGGCGGGCATGAGCGCGGTATGCGCTCAGGCACGCTTAACGTGCCGGGGATCGTAGGGTTTGGTAAGGCAGCAGAGCTGGCGCGCACCTTGATGAAAGTCGAAGTGCCGCGCATCAAGGCGCTGCGGGATCACTTATGGGCGGGGATTCAAGCGGAATTAGATGAGGTGTATCTCAATGGTCACCCGGTGGAGCGCTTACCCAATAACTTAAACGTGAGCTTTGCCTACGTGGAAGGGGAATCCTTGATGATGGGGATGAAGGAGTTAGCAGTTTCGAGCGGCTCGGCTTGCACCTCTTCGAGTTTAGAGCCTTCGTATGTTTTAAAGTGTATCGGGGTCTCAGAAGACTTAGCACACACCAGCATCCGGTTTGGCTTAGGTCGTTTCACCACGCTTGAGGAAATTGATTTTGCTTTAGAGAAGGTGGTCGAGAGTGTGAAGAAACTGCGTGATTTGTCACCCTTATACGAAATGGTCAAAGAAGGCATTGATTTAAAGTCGATCCAGTGGAGCGGGCATTAAGCGAGGGCGGGCGCAAAAAAGCAGCAGAAAAAAAAGAGTCAGTAAAAAAAGTCATTAAAAAGGAAGCGAAAAAACATGGGCTATACAAAAAAAGTCATTGAACATTACGAGAATCCACAAAATGTGGGCACTTTGGATAAGAACTCACTCAGTGTCGGTACGGGGTTAGTCGGAGCCCCTGAGTGCGGTGATGTCATGAAGTTGCAGGTCCAAATTGATCCAAAAACCGGGGTGATTGAGGATGCCAAATTCAAGACCTTTGGTTGTGGCAGTGCGATTGCCAGTTCCTCGCTTGCCACGGAGTGGATCAAGGGCAAGACGATTCAGCAGGCGTTGTCGATTAAGAACACGGACATTGTCCAGGAGCTGTCGTTGCCGCCGATTAAAATTCATTGCTCAGTGTTAGCAGAAGATGCGATTAAGGCTGCGATTGCCGATTATTTGAAAAAAGCTGCGGCGGTGTCAACATGAGTGAGAAATTGCATCAGGAAGTCGATCAGCAGCAGCAGTTGACTCAGCTGGCTGTCGAGAACAAGATTGAGCACAAGATTGAGCAAGTGATGATTGAGGTCACAGCGAAAGCCGTGGCTGAGATTAAGCGGATCCAGACCCAGGAGGCTCATGCCGCAGCCGCACTGTTGCGCATCATGGTGGTCGGTGGGGGTTGCTCGGGGATGAGTTACAAGTTGGGTTTTGAGGAAAAACCTTTGGCCAGTCAAGACAAGGTGTTTGAAAAAGAAGGCGTGCGCTTAGTCATTGATTCGAAGTCTTATTTGTATTTAGCCGGCACGGTACTTGATTTTTCCGATGGCTTGAATGGCACAGGATTTGTTTTTAACAATCCCAATGCGAAACGGACTTGTGGCTGTGGTTCCAGTTTCTCTGCTTAAGTGCGGCGTTTGTCATCAGCAGGGGGTGACGCCCTTCCTGCTTTCTGTTCGTGAGGCTTGGATGGCTCGTCACTTTTGTGGGCAATGCGGAGCACCAGCCCCGCTGGGGAGTCTGGGGGTTCTGGGGAGGAGTGAGGCCGGGGATTTTGATCCTGCAAACCCGCCTCAGCGCTCCGTCGCGGAAGAGATTGACTCAGCGGAGGATTTTTTCACAGCGTTTGGCCTCGCCCCGAAGTTTCAAGTGGAGACGCAAGAGCTAGAAAAGCGTTTTTTTGCACTCTCGCGAACCTTGCATCCGGATCGGTTCTCTAATGCTAGTGCCGCAGCCAAGCAGGCGTCTTTAGCACGCATGACTTGGATCAATGTGGCCTATGACACGCTGCGAGATCACACCCGCGCACGGGACTATCGCGTGCAGCAGTTACAAAAAACCTGGAGCCTAGCCAGTCGCGGGGGTGAGGCTGGCGTGGCGGCGGCTGGCGTTACAAAAGACGCGGGGATCCCGACGCAGTTTGTAGAGCAGTATTTTACGCTGATGGATTTAGTCTTGGAGGATCCTCAGCAAGGAGCCTTAGCGCTTGGGCAGATGCTGGACCAGCTGCAAGCCCACGAGGTGCAAGCCGAGGCGGCGATGCAGCGGCTAGAAGCACGGGTAGACGAGGGTCTTGAGTCGCAGGAGTTTTTGTCGCACGCGCACGCTCTGCTGCCGCAGATCCTCGGGGAAATCAAAGCCCAGTTGCGCGAGCAAGGTTACGTGTGCTCGCTGCTGCAGCAGCTCAAGCAAATGCAAAAGCGGCTCGGGGTCAGTGCTAACGGCGAACAAAAGTGAGAGTCGAGTGAATGGGTGTGAGTATTTTTTTGAAGCAGGTAGAGGCGTGCGAGACAAGAGGGAGGCTTTTGCAAGATGGAACAAGCACCAATTATTGGGATTGATTTAGGGACCACTCATAGTCTTGTGGCCTGGGTGCGGGAGGGGCGCCCCGAGGTGTTGCGTTTGCAATCGGGGAGCAAGTTATTTCCGTCGGTGGTGAGCTGGTTGAACGGTGCGTGGTTGCTGGGGGACGCTGCTAAAGCACAAAAGGTCTTGCAGGCCTCGCACACTATTCGCTCGGTGAAGCGTTTTTTAGGCAGAAAGCTCACGGATTTGCCGGCTAGCGCCTCGCACCAGCTGGTGGAAGAGGCGGTGGCGGGGGGAGAAGTGGGCATTCGTTTAGGCGATAAGGTGGTTTCACCGACTGAGATTTCTGCGATGATTCTACGAGAACTCAAGCGGGAAGCCGAAAAGGCGCTCGGGCGAGAGCTCAAGCGGGCAGTTTTGACGGTGCCTGCTTATTTTAACGATGCGCAACGCCAAGCCACCCGCACGGCAGGACGTTGGGCGGGCTGGGAAGTGGTGCGGATTTTAAATGAGCCCACGGCGGCTGCGCTAGCGTATGGGCTCGATGGCCAGCACGATGGCCTAGTTGCGGTGTATGATTTAGGGGGCGGGACCTTTGATTTGTCGATTTTAAAGCTGGCGCACGGTATTTTTGAAGTGCTATCCACCCACGGGGATACCGCCTTGGGGGGAGATGACTTGGATGCAGCCATCCTCGCTGCAATGCAAGTGGAGCTTGAGGCGATCTGGGCGCCTGGGTCGGGCTGGGGGGCGGAGTTACAAGCCACCCTGCTGGCTGCGGCGGAGCAGGTAAAAATTGCGTTGGCGACTCACGCTGAAGCGAGCTTTACGGCTTCCTGGCAAGGTCAGCAGTTTGGCAAAGTCTGGAGCAGGGCAGATTTAGCCACAGCGATTGCCCCGATTTTGGAGCGCACCAGGCAGCCTTGTCTTGAGGCTTTGGCTGATGCTGGGCTGACGCGTGAGCAACTGTCGCAAGTCATTCTCGTGGGAGGTCCCACCCGGCTCAGTGTCGTGCAGGAGTTCGTGGCTGAGATTTTTGGCCGGGTGCCGGATGCCTCCTTGCATCCAGAGGAAGTGGTGGCGCAAGGCGCCGCCATTCAAGCGGATATCTTAGGAGGAGGAAATCAAAAATGTCTGCTGCTGGATGTCATTCCCTTAACGCTGGGGATTGAGACTTATGGCGGGCTGATGGCGCCGCTCATTGCCCGCAACACGCGGATACCGGCTGCAGCGCGTGAGACCTTTACTACCTTTGCCGATCGGCAAACCGGGGTCGAGATTCACGTCTTACAAGGTGAGCGTGAGCAGGTGGAGCAAAATCGTAGTTTAGGGCGTTTTAAGTTAGGGGGGTTAACGCCGCTTCCTGCCGGGCAGGCACGAGTAGAAGTGAGCTTTGTGATGGATGCCGATGGCATTTTACAGGTCTCTGCGCTCGATGTGTTAACCGGGAAGGAGCAAGCGATTGAGGTGAAGCCAAGTTTTGGTTTGCAACCTGAGGAAATTGAGGCTCGCCTGGCTGCAGGCTTGCAGGGCAATGCCGAGGATCAGGCTTTTCGCGAGCGGCTGGGCACTAGGCAGCAGGCTGAGGCGCTGTTGCAAGCGGTTTTACGGCAATGGCCGAGCGCTTCGGCACAGTTGGAGGCGCAAGAGGTCAGCAAGATTCAAGGGCAAATTGACGCCTTAGAAAAAGCATTGCGCGGGGATGAAATCAGCTTGATTGCGAGCCTGACTTCTGATTTGAATCAAGCAACCGTGGATTTGGCTGGGCGCTTGCTGGCCAGTTCCTTGAACCAGTTGACGAAGCGTGAGGGTGAGCTCAAGCCTACGGCATCGTAGTTTGCGTGGATGAGGGTAGGCAGACAGGCAAGCAAGCAAGCAGCGCTGGTTGCAGCCCGGGACGAAAAACGAGAGCGAGAAAAAAACAAGCGTGAGAGAAAGTGTGTGTGTGTGATTCATGCCTAAAGTGACTTTTTTACCGATGAATGTGAGTTTTGAAACCAAAAAAGGCAATACCTTGCTGGATGTTGCCCTCGATCATGACGTCCCGATGCAGCATGCCTGCGGGGGGTTTTGTGCGTGCACCACTTGTCATGTTTATGTCAAGGCCGGGGCAGATCAGCTCTCTGTGATCGATGAGGAGGAGCAAGATCGGCTCGATGCGGCCGCAGGCGCGCAGCCCTCTTCCAGGCTCAGTTGCCAAGCCAAAGTGCTCGGTGATGTGGTGGTGGAGTTGGTCAACGTCGATTGAGCTAACCTCTAGGCCAAAGTGCGCGGGCTGGGTGGAACGTGAGCGTGCCTGATCAAGGCCTGCTGCTTGCACCCTGACGGTGTATCAGGTATTCTCAGGAGCGATGCTGAAGTTTCGCAAGCACCTCCTCAGTTTTTTGCCCGGCCCCTCAGGTCTTTTTCCCTTAAGCGGACTTGCTGGCCTTGGGTTGCTCATGGCTGCTGCTTCGGGGGGGTTGACGCAGGCTGCTGTGCGCAAGAGTTCTCGTTTTCCTTCACGCTTGCCTCAGGTACTCCCTGCTGCTCCCGTTGCCAAAGCATCCCCCTCGCCCCTGATCACAGGGGGGCCAAAAACGCTTAAAATTCGTTTACGTGATGATCCTGAAACCCTGGATTGGAATCGTGCTCACACCACGCTTGAAGCCAGCCTGCTGATGAATCTCATGGAAGGCTTAGTGTCCCTGGATGCTGATTTGAAGGTGGTGCCTGCTTTAGCTTCGCGCTGGGAGATCTCAGGCGACGGCAAGGTGGTGACTTTTTATTTGCAGCCTGGCGTGAAATGGAGTGATGGCGAGCCGCTGCGTGCTCAGCACTTTGTCGACAGTTGGAAGCGTTTACTCTCCCCGCTCACCGCCGCCCAGTATGCCCATTTTCTCTCTGACTTAGAAGGGGTGGAGGGATACCTGAGTGCCTATAGCCAGGGTAAGCCACTCGATTTTAGTCAAGTGGGAGTGAAGGCTTTGAGTGACGGGGTGTTACAGGTGCGCTTGAAAGCAGCCCTGCCGCACTGGATTGAAATTCCTGCTTTCTGGGTAACTTTTCCAGTGCGCGAGGATCTGATTCAAAAGTATGGCTCCGCCTGGGCAACTCCGGGGCGGATTGTCACGCTTGGGCCTTATTTGCTCGAAAGTCATGAGTTTCACTCCAAGATCACCTTAACCCGCAACCCGCAGTACAGCGGGCGTCGCATAGGCAATGTGGACCGTATCGAAGCGATGATCCTGCCTGAGGATCAAGAAGCGCTTGAGACGTTTGATGCGGGGCAGCTTGATCTACTGACTGATTTAGGCACGGTGGATCCAGAAAAACTGCTCAATCGTCCGGATTTGCGTGCGTCCCCGCACTTAAAGACGGTGTTTCTGGGCTTTGTCACCACGAAATACCCAGCCTCGGAGGTTCACTTGCGGCGCGCCATTGCGATGGCCTTGGACCGAAAAAAACTCAATGATTTTCTGAGAAACTCCCAGCCACAGGCTACTTCTTTTGTGCCGCCGGGGATGCTGGCCTATTCAAAAAGCGTAGGTTTACCCTTTTCCCTGGAGCAGGCGCGAGCGGAGCTGAAAAAAGCGGGCTGGAGTCGCAGTCAAACGTTGGTTATCACGGGTATTCGACCGCAGTGGAGCAAGGCGATCCTAATGATGGACTGGATTGCAGCTGAACTGAAAAAAAATCTCGGCATTCAGCTGACCTTTCAATCCTTTGAGCACACGGCCTACCGTACGCAGCTCGCCTTGCACCCGGCCCCCGTCTTTTATAACACCTGGACGGCCGATTTCCCGGATCCTGAAAATTTTCTCAGTCTCTTCCTGAGCTCCTCAGACATGACCGAAACCACCTGGAGTAGCCCGCAATTTGATCAAGACGAAGCAAAAGCCAAACAGGCCCAAAGTGCCTCAGAGCGTGAGACCCGCTTTCTCGACTTGCAGCGGCTGCTGCTTGAGCAAGAAGCTGTGATTGTGCCGCTGTTTTATGAGCCTAATCTCTTGCTCATGAAACCTGCCCTGCACTTAAGACTCAACGCGCTTGATTTCTTGTATCTCAAAGACGCCAGACTTGAGGGCTGATGAAGGGCGCCACCCGTTACGTGCTGAGGTAGCCTGTCTTTCCCGCGAATCAGCTTCTTAACTGCTTTTTCTCCCTTTCTATCCTTCATTTTACCTAAAGTGGCTGGTTGCGCCTGTCTTGGTCTTTGAAGGCGGGCTAGAGCGTCAGAAGTTTGGCGCCTCCTCCCCTCCGCCTGCTGCAACACGCCGCCCAAACTCGAGAAATTCAGATTAGCACTTTAATTTCATCCTTAATTTGATAAAGTGGGAGAAAATAGGGCCCCGCCTTGGGAGTGAAACGGGGAACAAAAGGGTCTCTCAGCTTACAGGTGGTGGGACCTTGGAACGGATCAATGTCGAGACATCTGGGATAAGCAGTGGCCTAGCAGTAGGCAGCCCTCAGGAGGTAAAAAGATGAACGAGAAAACAATGAACGAACAAACAATGACTCGAGGGGAGCTCAAGGGTGTCTCAATCGTTTTGCTGCTCGTTTTAGCTCTGACGCGTTGTGCGCCCCTACAAAGGTTTACGATCGCCACACTCCCGGCTATGCTACCCTCCGCAGTCGGGACTGGCACTGGTCTTGGAAGTGGGATTGGCACAGGCACAGGCACAGGCACAGGCACAGGCACAGGCACAGGCACAGGCTCAGGCTCAGGCTCAGGCACAGGCACAGGCACAGGCACAGGCACAGGCACAGGCACAGGCTCAGGCTCAGGCTCAGGCTCAGGCTCAGGCTCAGGCTCAGGCTCAGGCACAGGCTCAGGCACAGGCACAGGCTCAGGCTCAGGCTCAGGCTCAGGCTCAGGCTCAGGCTCAGGCTCAGGCTCAGGCTCAGGCTCAGGCTCAGGCAATACAGGAGCGGTCAGTGGCACTTGTGGAGCGGCGCATTTGACCGCGGCCAACTTAAGTGGGAATCCCACGCAAACTCCACCCAGTCAGCTCTGTACCAGTGGCAGTGTGGCAGGTAGTAGCGTGAGTAATGGGATTTTTAATTGGAACTGTCAGGGGAGTAATGGCGGCGGGTCGACGGCTTGCTTAGCGCCATTGATTCTTTCTGACGCCGCAAGTCAGGGCTATACGAGAAACGTCTTTCATAGTGGACCGTTTACCACAACCAATGTCGATATGAACAATGCGCTGGGGAGCAATGCCACAAAACCTATTCGCGTTCCTGCTGGCATGCAGTGGTTTTTTACCTCCTCGTTTTGGGCGTCCGATTATTGCAATGCGTCCTCACCCACCCAGCCTGCTGGCAGCTGTGCGACGCTAAATGCGAACGGCTCAGTGACCTTAAACGGCACCACGATATCCTCTTACTACGACTCGCCTAGTGACGTTTGGCATGGCGTGAGCTTCGGCAATGGAGCTTACTTTGAGGCTACTCTCAGTTTTGATCCCACCCAGGTAACCACCCAAAATGGTTGGCCTGCCTGGTGGTTGAGTCCGATCGAGTTTGTGACCAATAATGCTAACTGGTTCCACAACAACAATACGCCGCAGCCTGCAGGCAACGGCACGGCCTGGCCAGGCATTAACGGTGCCACCCATTACATTGAGGTGGACGCCTTTGAGTTTTTTTCATTTAACCCCTCCAATCTCCAGTATCTAGCCACCGTGCATGATTGGACTAACTATGGATCAGTGGTGGCGAGCATTACAGGATCGGTGACTAATCAGTCTTCTACACAACTCGTGGTGGCTGTGGATGCTACTTCCCGAGTCACCTCGGGCATGGGCAACGACAGTCTATTCTTAGCGGGCTCAACGCTTACGATCAATTTTCCGAGTGGGGGCTTGGTCCCCGTGGGCAGTGCTTTAAAGTCCTCCTTGACAGGGGTGATTAATGAGGGGAGCGCTGCTGGTGCTTTTGTCGCCGACATTAGCTCGTCCTCAACCGCGTCTACTACTTTGGTGTTGCCGGTGAATGGCAACCGAGTGGTAGCCACGGTAAGTTTCTCGGCGGGTGGGAATTTTAGCAATTCCGGCAACGCGGTCGGCTACGGCAATGTGGCGCTCACCAATGGCGGGGTACCGGTGCCGCATCGCTATGGGTTATTGTGGGTACCTGCTACCTCGTCGAGCGATGGGAGTATTAAGTATTATCTTGACGGTGTCTTGCAAGTGACCCAGGTGTGGGGTCAATTCAACTGTGCCGCACCACCGCAGTCGCCACTTTTTAATCAAGTGTGGAAGTACGGGGTCTTGGATTGTCAGCACCTGGCGTTGATTCTAGATACCGGTGCTGGCAAGTCGCAAGCCCCGCAAGGTGGATGGTCTGGGGTCCAGCCCGTACAAAACGGCTATGCCCCGAACAACCCCATGACGGTCTACTCAGTGGACGTCTGGCAAGCTGGCTCAGGGACAGTCTTGGCGCAGTAGCTCAGGTTTTGGTGGCGCTTGCAGTTTTTGGCTCGTAATCGGCTGCGGCCTGGGGTCTTGGAAAGCGGATTTTAAAGCAGGTATGAGGAGTGTCGTCGGCCACGTGGATGGTGGCGTTGTGTTCATCGAAGATGCTTTTCGTAATGAAAAGCCCGAGGCCTGTCCCCTCGCCTACTCTTTTGGTGGAAGAAGAGGGCCGCAAAAGTTTGCTGCAATCCTCAGGCATCATCCGAGCGCCAGAATCAGTGATGCGAAGCACCACAGAAAGTGGATTTTACTTGAAAAGTTCACTCACGCACAGGAAGGGCTGGGGTAAGGTTTTAGTCCGTTATGACAGTGGTTTTTCGGATAATCCATTATTTTTGCTTTTAATTAGGGTCAACGCTTTTTTCGCCGCATCAGGCGTCAAACAAAGGGGGAGCGGCGATAGCGGGTTTGGGAGGAGGGGTGACGGTCGCGGGAGCTTGCGCGGCAAGGGGTCTAGCAGCAAAAGGTGTAACGCTTGTGCTTGAAAAATATTGATTTTATTAGAGAAAAACTTTTGCGCTTGCGTTTGCGCAGGTTGGAAACAGGGGAAGAAGAGTGGAGGGGAGGGGTGACGGTCTTCCGCGTTGTTCGGTGACCATGGGGTAGACGCTCCAGGCGCGCGAGCTGAGCGCTTCGTTATGGCTTACAAAATCGGAGCGAGGAAAAGCTGCAAGTGACAGGGGCGAGTAGGTGGTGGGGTCAGTGTCGTTGTCGTTGGTGGCGGTTGCAGCATCACTCAAATCGACGATTTTTGGGAGCGGTGTCAGTGGAGCTGGCATCCCCCTATCTTGAAAGAGCCAGTGCATCGGCAACGGCGTGATTATGCGTTGGAAGGGTGGGAGATCCACGG
>JAYTHP010000090.1:0-14594 GCA_043732485.1 Oligoflexia bacterium | reverse complement strand
GGCAGGCCGTGCGCGCCGCATTTTTTGGCGACCGTACCAGCAGCAGTGTCAATGACCCTGCGGATTCCGGCTTGTGTGTGATTGGCATGGTCGGGAGGCTGGACCCTGCCAAAGGGGTGGAGGTCTTCTTGCGCGCCGCCATTCAGCTGCTGCAAGACGGGATGCCGCAGCAGAAAAATAGGCTGCTTTTTGTCATCGTTGGGGAGAAAACCCGCACGGCTCATGCGACCGCTTCGACGACCGCCGATGGCACTTACTTGCAAAGTCTGAAGACACTAGCGCAGGCGGGCGGCATTGCCAGTCAGGTGCGTTTTTTAGGCTTTCAAGCGCAGGTTCCAGCACTCATGCATGCGCTCGACCTCCTCGTCATGCCATCCGATTGGGAGACGTTCGGGCTAGTGGCCATTGAAGCAATGGCCATGGAGTGCCCCGTGATTGTCGCAGAAGGCGGCAGTTACCGCGAAATCATTGGTGAAAATGAGTGGGGTTGGTCCTTTCCGGCGCAAGATGCAGGTAGTTTAGCTTTGCGCATGCAGCAGGTTTGCAGCCAAGCCGAGTCAAGCAGGCGCCTGATGGGCCAAAGGGCCCGCGCCCGGGTACAAGCGGTCTACTCCCAGGAGCGCAGACAGCAGCAGACTTTTGAGGTCTACCGCCAGCTGCTACTACTTCGGCAATCCTAAGCACGCCAAGGAGAGATCGGGCGTGAGCAGGCGAGGTCAAAAATTGCTTCGCTTGCTCATTTTTTCTATTTAGTGTAACCGTCTCTTCCTTCATTGACTCTTCCATTGACAGCTATTGAATCTTGCACTTTTGGCGTCTGACTAATGTGGTGGGTTCTTTTTTCCAGTCAGCTTGGCTAGTCAAGCGGTGCCTCGGTGGAGGCTTCTGGCTCGCAGACGAGTAATTCTTGCGCTAAAGGGCTGAGAGGTTTCTTGGCGCTGGTTTGCCCTAGCTTACCCTTGTTTGCAATCTTCGGCTGAGGCCTGAGTAATGCTTCGGGTGCGTGAGAGGCTCGTTTTATGGAAGTGGGCTGGTGGCGCTGCCTCGGAGCAGCAGTAGTAGAAGTATTTTTAAAAATGGATAAAGAAATTTATGAGATTTTTGAGTGTTTGTCTTGCGATTCTCTTTTTAGTGGAGGCCTTTCCCAGCAGTGCCTTAGCGGGACGTGACGAAGAAGGATGGCAGGTGACCAAAATAAACCACGACAGTCCGTCTACTTGTGCTTGCAGTAGGCAAAGCGAGATTATTTTAAGATATAATCCGGGATTTTCCGGCGGTGTATTTTGCGGCTATTACAGTAAACATTGCTTCTCCTATAAGAGAAACGATTCAGAGTTTGCAATGCTTGCCTTAAGTGCCCGGTCTCTTTGCTCCCAGGTGATCAGCCGTAAAGCGTCGAAATTTCCGCAGGCTTTTAAATTAGCAATAGCTTTTGGGCCAGGTGGACCTTCCAGGGACTATCTGTTCCGTGTTTCAAGCATGCCAGGTATTTTTTCCGAGCAATGGTCTGGGCGTGATGGCAATCCTCTTCTTACGCTTTCCGCCGATTACTCCTCTGAGGAAGATCACCGAGACGGATTAATTGAAATCATCCAATGGGTGCACAAAATGGCCCCCTTGCCGCTTGAATTTTTTAATTTTTTGCGAGTCAGCTTTGGTATCGATGCGGAAGATCCGCAGTTGGGGTTCCGCGAATGGTTGATGGGGGTCTTTCGCGCCTCATTCTCGAGGTACTTAAGTGGCGTTGGTGAGTATCAGTGCAAGTCCGATCACGGATCTGGTCGAGGATGGCCACGCTTGAAGTGTACCTGCCCCACTGAGGCAGAGTTACGAGCTTTCCTTGCGGGGATCCTGGGGCAGATGAGGGATCCGCAGCTGAGGGCTGAATTTGTCTATGAGGCTGCTGGAATGATCGAAACGCGAGGTTACCTGCCAAGGTTGCTTGCGACTTACCTGAGCCTTTTGCGCGAGACGGCTGCGCGGCTGGAAAATCGCTTTTATCAGCAAGCGCAGGGTCGATTAGCGATGCATCTTTTTGGGGTGGATCTGGGGGAGGCCTTGCAGCACGCCCGTCTAGCGGGGGATGGTTTTGATCGTGAGACCTTACAGCGTTTGGCCACAGTTTTGAAAGATCGAGAAGCCGGTGGCGGTGGTGGTTCCTACGGTGCCACTGTCACTTCGAAAGTCGCTTCGGGAGTCGCGTCTGACGGTCCGCGCGTTGTGCCTTCGGAGGATCAGCTTCAGGAGGTGCAAGAGCGGCTGAGGTGCGCCGAAATCTCGGCGCCTGAGGGGGCGGGATCTCCTGATCGTTAGTTCCGGGGCTTGAGGCTTGAAGAATGATTTTTTTGGTATGTTAAGGAAGCTTCAGGTAAAACGGTGGGGCTAAGGATTGCTTTTTTTTAAGGCAATTAAGCCTTAAAGGGAATCCCGGCGCATACTCTTTGCGCTGGGGCTTGCAAAAAAAAGAGGAAAACAAGGAAAAAGAGGAGAATTGATGCAAAAAGTATTGAGAGTTGCGGTTTGTCAACCTTTAGCGTTTCTAGTCTGCTCAGGCCTTCTAGGCCTCGGCGGGTGCGTGGTTACTTCTATTCGTGCTCCGACTGCTTCATCTCACGCTTCAATGGAAGAATTTTTAGCATTAGCCTCAAGCAGCCCTGCGCGGCTTTGGGCTGGCTCGGTCAGTGAAAAGGTGACTCAAGCCGTCGCTGATTTTCGCAATCGCAAACTACTCAGCAGTGGGAAAATCTACGGCGAATCGCTGCGTAATTTCGACTTTAGAAATCGTTGTCCCTCGGAGATTGAAGCGGAAATGGGCAAACGGGGCTGTCTTCGCAGCAATGACGTGCTGAAAAATCCCCTCTCTCACGCTCCGCTTCTCACCAAGGACGGGCAAACGGTCCCGATGACGGTGTTCTTATGTCAAGACGGCGGTGCGGTTCGGCTTAAGCCGAGTGGTGATCCCACGAGTCGCTTTCGTCTGCAACCGACGGTGAGTCAAAGCCTGCGTTATCCGTTTGACTCCCGTTTTGACAGCTTTGATGATGAAGTGGTCAAGGTGGATACTTTCGGTAATGCCATTCCCAAGTGGACCAAGGACCTCAACCCCGAGATCACCGAGGCTGCTGAGCAATCGGCTTGGGTGCAAATCTGGGCAGACGACGCTCATACGGATCTGAGGAGTGACTGCCGCTAGCCGTTTTTTGCCCGGTTACCCTGCAAGGGGCTAGGCGGCTGACTGCCAGCCCTAGCTTTCAGGATCATTGTCGAAGATTTGAGCCCCGCCCCAAGGCGGCTTTTTGCGTGGGAAGCCCCTCGCTTTTGAGCTGAAAGATGCGGTCAGTGCCGAGATAAAAAGCTTTTTTTATAGGCTTTCAACGAGACTTTAGGTAAATAATGAGACGATGAAAATAGGGGTTGAGTTGCGTCTTCTTGCGGTTTTGGCTGATTTCTGGCTACTGTTGTTTTTGCAAAGTATCACTTTCCGGCCTGACGCTGGAGCAGGCCTTTGTTGTTCGCGGATGCCGGAGCAGGCATCGCGTGGAGCGGAGGCCGCCTTAGCCACTGAACTGAGCGAGTTAATGAGCAAAAATGGCGCTTTGGGGATACTGCGCGCCCTGCCTGTCGACGTGCGGCGCACCATCTTCTTTCAGCTTGACGCTCATTCCCAGTATCAATGGGCCCGTTGCTCTCATGCCTCGTGGCAGGAGGCTAGCAATTTTTGGCAAATGGAGCAGCAGCGGCGTTGTCGTGGTCGTCTTCGCCTCAAAGGTTCCCCGGGTGCAGGGAGGCAAGACGAGGAAGGGTCGGCGGCGTTGGGTGCAGACCGGTTAGAAGACGTGCGCCCGGTGACGTATCAGCAGTTTTTCGCGCAAAGGGCAAGAGCTTCAGCGCTATCCGGCGAGATTGCCGGCGAGGCTGCCGGAGAGTCTGATGAAGTGACGGTTTGCAGGTCGCTTGCAGCAGGCTTATCGCCCGGTCGTTACCAGGCGCCGCCTTATCTGGCAAGCGCGCTTCAGTTGCGTTTGGCAGGAGTTGAGGAGTTGCGGCAGTTTTTACTTTCTCCGGAGGCAGGCTGGCTGACCCGTCTATCGCTTGCGGTAGGAGATGCGCACGGGGAGAACTGGGGCGATCTATGGCAGCTTTTTCCAGCAGGCCTAGCGCGCGTGCAGGAGCTGGTTTTTAAAAAAGAAGGGCTCGCTTTACAGCTCGGCCCGCAAGGCGCTCAGGCTTTGGCAGCCGTGCTGCCGCAAATGTCTCTTGCGGCTTTGGATTTAAGTGGTCAAGCTTTGGGGGAGTTAGGGGCGCAGAAGCTTGCGCTCGGGTTACCCCAGACTCAGCTGGTGAGTCTGAAGCTTCGGGATAATGATCTGCGCGATCAGGGATTGAGCTGGCTTGCCTCGGCCTTGCCGCAAAGCGCTTTAACCGAGCTTGACTTGCGCAATAATGGCCTTTCCGCGGAAGGAGTTGCGGTCCTGGCAGCCGTCTTGCCCCATACGCGTCTCACGAAGCTTTCGCTGGCTTCTAATCGGCTGAGGCTGGGGGGCATTCGTGCGCTTGCCCAGGTGCTCCCTCAGACGCAAGTCACCGCACTGGACTTGGCCTACAGTGCACTAGAGTTCGCGGGGATCGCCCAGCTGGCAGCTTGCTTACCGCACACGCGCCTGCAGGAGCTCAACTTAGCAGGCAACCGTTTGTGGGATGAGGGGGTCTACTGCCTAGCCTTGGCTTTGCCGCAAATGCCGGAGCTGACGCAGCTTAATCTAGGGATGAACGCCATTGGAAGCCGCGGGCTGACGCGCTTAGCCGCAGCCCTGCCTGGGAGTTTTCTGTCGACGCTGGATTTGAGTAGTAACCAAATCTCGCACTTCGGAGCTCAGGCGCTAGCCAACGTGTTGCCCCAGACCCGGCTTGTTCACTTGAGCTTAGAGGGCAATTTTCTCGGAGCCGTGGGCGTGAAACCGCTTGCCAACGTTTTGTCTCGCACCCGTCTAGAGTCCTTGTACTTGAGGTTTAATGCCATTGGAGACGACGGGGCAGGCGCTCTGGCAAAAGCCTTGCCCCGCTCGAGTTTGCAATGCCTTGGTTTAGAGTGGAACAACATCGGAGCCTTGGGTGTCAAGCGGCTTGCCGCGGGGCTGGCGAAGCGCTGTGAGGGGGCGGATGGTGGTGGTCCTCATCCGCTGCAATCCTTGAATTTGAGTCATAATCCCCTGAAAAATGCCGGGGTGGCTGCCTTGGCAAAAGTCCTGCCCCTGACTAGGCTCAACGTTTTGAAGCTGCACGGTGCAGGAATCGCAGACGCCGGGCTGGCTGTGCTTGCGGCAGCACTTCCGCACACGGTGCTTAAGACTTTGGATTTAGGGATGAATCCGATTGATGAGCGGGGGGGCGAGTTGCTGGCGGAGGTGCTGCCGCGCACTCGCATCACGACTTTACAATTAAAAGGGAGCAGTATCAGGGATCTGGGATTAGTGAGCCTAACGAGGGTTCTCCCCCAGACGCGCGTGACGGAGCTTGACTTAGAGTGGAACAATATCGGTGATGCAGGCGTTGCGGTTTTGGCCAAGGTCTTGCCTGACACCGGGATTCGGGTCTTAAACCTGGGCTGGAATCTGATCACGCCAGCAGGTGTCGCCGAGTTGATTCAGGTCGTGGCTCGAACGCGCTTGACCTCGCTGAATCTGGCTGGCCATGCGCTGAGCCCAGAACTGCAGGATCAGCTTAGGCGTGCGGCGCCTGGTTGTCAGATGCTTTTCTAAGCTCTGGGCTGCTGTTTTTGCTGGGTCGCCGGTCGTTCAGCTGCATGAAGGGGGGGAGGATGTTTTAGAGTGCGCTCGGCATTGCCGCTCATCATTCCCTTGCGTCATCGACGATAATCATTTGACAAAAAGACTTAAGCTCTCTATCTTCAGAGACTCGTTGAAAAGACGTCCGTCTCTGAGCACTTGCAAGAGTTGCTTAGGACTTTATTGGGTGAGCCCCCCTGAATACTGCTTTGCGGTAGAGGGAGCCCCCTTGTATCAAGAAAGGCCATTAAAATTAATATGGTAGGTAAGCAATCGACAGGAGCTGAGATCTCCAAAAAAACTCAATCTCTTCTCAAAAATCAAAATTGGATGGATGAATTCTCCTCTGACCTTCAAGGAGAGGAGATTTGCGACTCCTTAGAAGAAGGTGAAGAGACGTTTGCAGAACTCTTTGAAGCCTCCCAGCGTCAACAAGAAATTAAAGAAGGGGAAGTGGTCGACGGTACCGTGATCTCCGTGGGCACTGAGTACGCGACCATTGACATCGGCTATAAGTGCGAAGGTCTTGTTTACATTCAAGAATTTAAAGACAACCAGGGCAACATCGTGGTGGCTGCGGGCGATGTGGTCAGCGTCTATTTAGAGCGCATGGAGATGGAAAACGGCTATATGCTGCTTTCCAAGGACAAGGCTGAAATTATCCGCGCATGGGATGAAATTTCTCAGGCTTGCGAAAAAGATCAGTTAGTAGAAGGCACGGTCATTGCCAAGGTCAAAGGTGGGTTGTCGGTGGATATTGGCGTGAAGGCCTTTTTACCGGGCAGTCAGCTGGACACCAAGCCTGTGAAGAACTTAGATAAGTTCTTAGGTAAGAAACTGAAATTTAAGATCATTAAGTTTAACAAGAAGCGCGGTAACATTGTGTTATCCAGGCGCGCTGTGGTCTCGCAAGAGCGAGAACTGCAACGAGCTGAAACCTTAGCGAATTTGCAAGAAGGCTCGATTGTGGCCGGCGTGGTCAAGAACATCACCGAATACGGGGCGTTCATTGACTTAGGCGGGATGGACGGCTTGTTGCACATCACGGACATGTCCTGGGGGCGCATCAAGCATCCTAGTGAGCTGTTTGCGGTGAGTGATGAGATTAAGGTGAAGATCTTGAAGTACGACCGCGATAAGGAAAGAGTGTCGCTTGGCTTGAAGCAAGTGTCACCGAATCCTTGGGATGAGGCTGAGTACAGGTTTCCTGTGGGCGTTAAGGTCAAAGGAAAGATTGTCAGTCTGAAGGACTACGGGGCTTTCGTTGAGTTAGAAGACGGCATCGAAGGCCTGATTCACGTCTCGGAGATGTCTTGGACGGAGCGCGTTAAGCATCCATCGAAGATCATCAACGTCGGTGATGAGGTGGAGTGCAAGGTTTTAGAAGTTGACTCCAAGAACAAGCGCATTTCTTTAGGTTTGAAGCAGCTGCAGGAGAATCCTTGGGATGCTTTGGAAGTGAAGTACCCGCTCGGCACGATTGTAGAAGGTGAAGTGAAGTCGGTGACGGATTTCGGTGTCTTCGTGGACATTGGCATGGGCATCGATGGCTTGGTGCACGTCAGTGATATTGTCTGGACCAAGAAGTTTGCTCATCCTTCGGAAAAGTTCAAAAAGGGTGACCCGATTCGCGCAGTGGTTTTAGGCATTGATAAGGTATCTGAGAAGTTTTCCTTAGGGATCAAGCAGTTAGAACGTGATCCTTGGGAAAATATTAAGTCACGTTACCGTCAGGGCCAAGCCGTGCACGGCGCTGTGACTAAGCTGACCGACTTTGGAGCTTTCATTGAGCTGGAAGAAGGAGTGGAAGGACTGATTTATGTGAGTGAGATTGCTGATCACCGCGTGGACAAGCCTTCGGACGTCCTCAAGGTTGGCGATCAGGTACGCGCTGAGATTTTGGCAATTGAGCCGAAAGAGCGTAGAATCGGTTTGTCGATTAAGCAGCTGACGCGTACGGAAGAGCGAGCGAACTATGACCAATATGTAGGTGAGCGTTCGCGGAAGACGTCTATGGGCGATATCTTAGGAGATAAGCTTAAGGCGGCGTTCAAGCCTAATTCGGATCAAGAAGAATAGCGCTCGGGAAGACATTTGTTGAGCGCTGACTCACGCAAGTGAGAGAGATTGCAAAGCCGCTTTAAGCCTTTTGGGCAAGAAGCGGCTTTTTTTTTAGGTGCTAGACAAGGGATGGGGGGTGCCAAGCACGGTGATGGCGCGCGCGGGGGTAATGAGCCGTGTAATGAGCCGTGTAATGAGCCGTGGTGAGTGAACGCGAACGCTCCGCTCGCAAGCTCCGACAAATGGGCGAAGAAAACATGAAGGAACAATAACAAGCACATGATGAACACTCCGCTACCGCAATTACCCTTAGAGCCTAACAACTCAACCTTAACCGCGTCCTTCCTGCAGGCTTGGCGCTCGGTGAACCCCGTGGTGGCGCTTTTACTGCTAGCGGGTGGATTTTTCCTGATCCTGCTGCTTGCCACAAGCGGGATTTTCTTCTTCAATGGCAAACCGCCTGCGGAAGCCATTGGGGTGCTAGAGATCTCAGGCGTGATCTTGGATGCCAGGAAAACCCTGGATCAGCTCGAGAGTTTTGCCGAGGACCGCGCGATCAAAGGGGTGGTGGTGAGGCTCAATTCACCGGGGGGAGCGGTGGCGCCGTCGCAAGAAATTCACCAAGCGATTCGTGATTATCCCAAGCCTTTGCGGATCTCGATGGGGTCGGTTGCCGCCAGTGGCGCTTACTATCTGGCGTGCGGGGCTGAGTACATTTATGCCAATGCTGGGTCGATGACAGGCTCCATCGGAGTGATTATGGAGTTCACCCACTGGGATAAGCTCTACCGCTGGGCTAAGCTTGAGCGCTCGGTGGTGAAAACCGGCCTTTATAAGGATATCGGCTCATCGAGTCGGCCCATGACGGTGGCAGAGCGCAACTTGCTACAAACCATGGTGGCTGACGTACTCGAGCAATTTAAAGCCGCGATTGTCGAAGGGCGGCACATGTCCCCTGCTGAGGTGGTTGAGGTGGCGGATGGACGAATTTTTTCCGGGACTCAGGCCTTGAAGTTAAGACTGGTGGACCGGGTGGGCACCTTGCATGATGCCGTGAAGTCGCTGGCCTTCCAGGTCGGGATCCATGGCAAGCCGCACGTGGTTTACGCCGACAAAAAGCGCTCGCTGTGGGACTGGGTGGGTGAGGAAGGTGAAGGGGCAGGCGCGAGCAGCGATCCTGCGCGCGTACTGACCAGAGCGTTCATGAGCGCGCTGTTGGGACAATGGTCTCGAGCTGAGACGCTGCAGCCTGCGCGTCTCCAAGCGGGGATGTACTTTCTTTGGGAAAACTTTTAGTGGCTCAAGACGGCCGGGCTTGAGCGAGCGCACATGCTGCTGCTGGAGTGGGGTGAGGGGAAAACGGTCAAAGAACGGTAAACAGACAATATGACGACTCAACCTCAACGGAAGCAGCCTGGCAACCCAGGCACCAAAAAACACCTCAAACAGTACCCTCGGGCGCTTGCGCTCCGTGTGATCACGGAGGTCTTAAGCCGCAAACTTTTACTCGATGAGGTGTTGGAGCAGGCGATGAAGACGGCACCGCCTGAGAGCGTGGGCTGGTTGCAAGACGTTTGTGCGGGGACGCTACGCTGGAAGGGGCGTCTGGATTGGATTTTAGATGAGACCGCGCTGAAGAAAAAACCCTCAGGTCGGCTGCGCAAGAGTTTGCTGCTGGCAAGTTACCAACTTTTATTGCAAAGCCGGGTGCATCCGGGGTTGGTCGTCTCGGAAGCGGTGGCTGAGATTAAGGCCCGCGAAGGGCAAGGGCCAGGTCAGTTTGCCAATGCTTATTTGCGCAAAGTGGTGCAGCACGCTAAGTTTTGGCAGCAGCAGCCGTTTCCGGAGCAAGCCCCGCTGCTGCAGCAGGCGGCCTGGGCTAGTCTGCCTGTGTGGATGTGGCAGAAGTTCGTCGCCCAACAGGGACAAGCCTGGGCGCAAGCCTATGCCCTAGCTAGTTTAGAGCGGCCGGTGGTGTGGATGAGGCTGCGGAACGGCGGGGAATTGACGGAGCAGCTTAGCAAAGACGCGGGGGGCGTGCAGGCGCACTTACCTGCTACAGCCGAGCCTGGTCCAATTCCAGGATCCTGGTCGGTGCAAGCGGGCGGCAGGGTGGCCGATTGGCCGGGCTTAGCCGAAGGCACGTGGATCATTCAAGACATCTCAAGCCAGCGACTGCTGGTGGAGGTGAAGCAATTTTTTGAGCGGAGGGAGCAAGGGGAGCGAGCTTCAGGGGGGGGAGACGTAGGTCGTCAGATCCTGGATCTGTGCGCCGCACCGGGGGGGAAGTCGGTGGGTTTAGCCTGGAGTGGCTGGGACGTGGTGGCCACCGACATTTCGGAGAGTCGAAGCCAACTTTTGCGGGAGACCTTACTGCGAGTCGCAGTGGGTGGGCGTGGTGGTGCAGTGGGCGTCGGAGCAGGACGAGTTCAGCAGCTGTCGTGGCAAGAAGCCGCGCAATTGCCACTGCAAGAAGTGATTTGGCTTGATGCCCCGTGCTCAGGATCGGGGATTTTAAGGCGGCATCCTGAGGTACGCTGGTTACGGCAAGAAACCGACCTGCTTTCGCTCGTAGAGACGCAAACGCAGTTGTTCCAGGAAGCCTGGAGTAGGCTTAAGCCGCAGGGTTTTTTGATTTATTCGGTTTGCTCGGTGTTAAAAGAAGAAGGTCCTGAGCTGCTGTCGCGCCTGGGTCTGACGTCGCAGGTACGGGCGAGTTGGTTTTTTGTACCCCAAGAGCCCCCCTATGGCGATGGGTTCTGGGCGGCGATCGTACAAAAAAACTGAACAAGCCCGGGGGCTTGGCTTAGGATTTATACGTCAAATCGCCCCGCTGTAGACCTGGTACGCCTGGACGTGGGAGGGGAGCTTTCCAGCGCAAGGCGGTCTCAGGCTCACATAACAGCACGGTTGAGCCGATCCCTTCGTGCGGGTTAGAAAGCGGATCGCTAATCACCCGCCGCAAGAACGGCGAGGGCAGGGGAGCGGGCGAGTCGGGGTGGGCAAGCCAGAGGTAAGAAAGCTTGAGCCAGTGGCGCTTGGAGCTTAAACTAGTGGAAAAGTACGAAAACCATTCGCCAGGCAAGTTCATGGGGTAGGAGAAATGGCACCAGTCGCGACCTTCGGCAAGCGGGCAGTGACCGGCATGCAAGCAAGGCCCCCAAACCTCAGCGGCTGTAGGGGTTTCTGTGGTTTGCCCCAAGCCCAGCACCAGCAGCTGATCGCGCAGCTGTGCGAGCTGTTGCGACGGTCTGCGCGCTGCAGGCTCCAGCCAAAGAATCCCTCCGCCTTGCGCTAGCGGTCGATACTGCTCCCAAAAGCGCTCGGCTTCGCGCACGGGGGCTTTCGCTTCATTCAAGACGTGACCCATGAAGGTTAAAGAGCAGGGTTCGGTGATTTTTTGACGGGCTTGCCACCAAGGCTGCACGTGCAAATGCACCGTCACTTTGCCACGCAGTGGGGTGAAGTGATCGGCGAGGTCTTCCACCAGTCGTTTGCCAATTTTCATGATCTCACTTTGGGTATCAAACCAATGCAATTCAATGCGGGGGAGTTCTTGAACATCGCCTACGTCGCCCGCACCACCCTCAGTCGAGGGCCCTGAGGAGGAGGGCTGCGAGGAGTTTAAAAAAGCCTGATCCATGAGGCTTAACAACAAACTGAGGGAAGCGGTGCCCGGTCCAGCCCCGAGGTCGACCACCCGAAACACCCCGGCTTTTTTAGCGTGAGCTAAGGCCGCTTTCAAGGCGAGCGGGTGCTTTTGAAAAAGGGCAACAAATTTTGCGGCTTGCAGGGGTAAGAAATAGAGGAGGTAGGCTGAGCGAAAGCGCGGGTGCTGGAAATAGGTATTGAGCCCCTTGGCGCGGTCCTCGGTAAAGAGTTCTGAGAGTTCTTCAATCCCACGGAAAAAAAACCGAGCGTCGGACTTCTCAAACGGTTTTTTCTTCCAGGCTTCTTTCGGGCTAAAGTGCGCTTTGACGAAATTGGGGACCCATTCCTCAAAAAACCAGAGCCAAGCCTTGGGCAACAAAAGCGGACTTTGGCTAGATGCCGGCACGTTTTGTCGAGCGCTTTTCGGGCGAAGCAAGGGGAGGGGGCGGCTGCTGCTGCTACTCCTTCGGGGGTGCGGGGAGGACGGCTGGGGCTGATGCGGCACGGCAGGCAGCGCGGGTGTCGTGTTTGCGGTCTGAGGAGAGAGAGAGTGACGAGTTTTGTTCTTCGGAGGTGTCATAGGTGTTTGCTCTAGAGGTGACTTGAGGAGGAGGTATTGTGGGAGATCGACGGGGTCGATTGCGTTCTCCTAGAGGGTTTGAGTGATATTTGCAGCGGCCTGGGGCTGAGCTGCAGGGGAAGAAGACAGGAGAAGCACTTGGGCTGAGTTTTGGGGTTTTTTCTCTTGGTCATTTTAGGGTCAGTTTCCGGTTAAGTTTTCGGTTAAGTTTTAGGCTTGCAGCCCTGGGGGGTAAAAAAAGAGGTTTTGGTTGCGTCTTGATCGCAATTTTTTCACTTTTTTGCAGCTATTTTTGAGTCTTTTTCAGATCTGTGTCGCATTAAGCTTTACTGTTTGTTACACTAAAAAGAAGTAAAAAACTATGAATTTTAAAAAATCTTTATGGCAGCAGCGCCTTCCGGGGTCCTGGAGTTTCTATTGTCCGCTGTGCGGACAGAAAAAACACCTCAAAAGCCACCCACGACTCAACTCCTGGCGTTTAGCGCTTCAAGTGTCGCTGACGGCCTTGGTCTTTGCTGGTGCCTGTAGCCTGTTTATGGGAGCGGCTGGCTGGAGAGCGGGAGTGATTTTTTTCCCGCTTTGGACCGGAGTGGAGATCTGGCATCGCTTGAATACTCGCAAAAAGGTCACCTGTTTGCAATGTGGATTTGATCCCTATCTGTACCTGATTCAAGAGCAATTGGCAAAAAAAGAAGTCGAAGCCTACTGGCGTCAGAAGTTTGCCAGCAAAAATAGGCCCTACCCGGAGCGAGTGGCTGCGCGCCCCTCCCGGCGTCGTCAAAACCCCGACCTGGGGAAAACCCCCTAAGACAAAAAAGTCTTGGCGTCCACTCGCCTCAGGAGCACCCCCGCAGGAAGCCGAAAAGACGCGGGTGAGGGCGCGAGACGGTGCTTGAGTCACCCAGCAGGGGAAGAGGGGGCGGAAAGCAGCGCCTGCTTGCGGCGCCTAGTGCCCTTTTACTGCCTTGCTGAGGACGAAACGAGGTTGGGAGTAGGCGGTTAAAAAGTTTTGCAATTTTTCGGGGTTGACAAAATCGCAAAAATTACTGATGATCCTGTTTATGTCAGTAAATAAAGTCATTTTAGTGGGCAGGTTAGGGCAAAATCCCGAAATTCGTTACACCCCTTCAGGCGCGGCGGTTGCTAATTTTAGTATTGCAACCAGTGAGTCTTGGCTCGATAAGGCCGGGCAAAAGCAAGAGCGCGCCGAATGGCACCGTATTGTGGTTTGGGGTAAGCAAGCCGAAAGCTGTGGTCAGTATCTGGCCAAAGGGAAACAAGTTTACGTGGAAGGTCGCTTACAGACCCGTCAGTGGCAGGATAAAGAAGGACAGGCGAAATCCACCACCGAAGTGCATGCACAGACGGTGCAGTTCCTAGGTGCAGCAGGCGGCGGTGCAGGAGGCGCAGCCTCTTCCGGTGAGCGCTTTCAACCTAATCCTGGAGCGGGCTTGATGCGTCAAGAGGGCATGAGTGCCCATGAAAATACGGGTTATGGCCAAGCAGCGGCGCCGCAGTATGCCCAAGCCGCAGGAGGTTTTGGCAGCGGGCCGATGAGCTCCTCTTTAGGGTTTCAAGGAGGGTTTCAAGGCGGAGGCCAGGGCGGTTCTCAAGGAGGATTCCAGGGGCCAGATTACGGCGGGGGCTCCGGTGCTTTGGGTGGAGGGGGTTCGGAAGGGCAGTCTTCTTCTCCCGGGTCATCGGCTCTTTCCATGGAGCCAGCGTTTACGGAAGATGACGTACCGTTCTAGATTGGCCCTGCAGCTGAAAGGGGAAAAGCCGCAAACGGCCAAAAGCCCCTTAAGCATGGTTCCGCTTTTCTGCTCACTGAAGCCGTTTTTTAGCGCAATTGCCCCATTGAAAGCGTGCAACTTGATCTGCGCGGCTTAATCCGCAATCGAGTCATTTTGCACGACTCTCGTGAGAGTTGCGTGGACTCTTTGCCGCGATTGATTTTCCTGATTGGCAATGCTTTATGAAGGTCTTGGCTGGTGTGCTTAAAATGCAGGTTACTTTCCAGCCTCCTTAAAGGCCCCTACCGGTGGCGCGACCGCAGCCCAACACCCACTTGATTGATTGCGAAAGCAGGGACTTTGCTCGGGGTCCCGAAGTCTCGGCGCCGCCACGCCCATTTTTTTGTTATCTTTTGCAGAATGCGCCCCCATTGCCGTCTCAACCCTATCAGAAATCGCTCAACAGGGCGAAAAGCTATCTAGTTTAGATGACTGAAGTAAATTAGTCAATTTTTTGACGGTCTCGGAGGTTTTATAACATAATTTCGTGGTTTACCGGGCGCAGCTGGTGAATCGCAAAGAAAGCCAAGCGCTTCAAGCCTACTGTCCCGTGGATTACCTGCGCTAGGAGGCTAAAGGAAAATCGAATCTTCCGAAACAGGGCTATATGGGCAGCTTACGATTTGGGCCCAAAGCCCCGCGAACGAGTCGGCATGAAGGAGGCGTGCGAGGTCTTAGCGTGCTCGCCTTCCACGGTGCGAAGACTGGTGCAAGACGGCGTGC
>JAYTHP010000089.1:0-4788 GCA_043732485.1 Oligoflexia bacterium | reverse complement strand
GGGCACACTGCGCCTTTTAGGTGAGGGGATCAACCGTGCCGCGCTTTATCAAAATGCTACAAGACAAAAAATTTGATAGGGAGATCTTTTTTGATGCTCTATAGGTGATCAGTCATGAAATGGTCCATATGGGTGAGGGGCCGCTTGAGCCGTCGCACGATCGGGCTTTTTTAAAGAAACAAAAAGCAATTCTAGAAAGCTTTTTTTCTCTCGAATCTCGGCCTGAATGGGAGCAGCAGATGGAAGCAGTATTCGCGAGGTGAGTGACGTTGAAGCCTGAAAAGCCTGCAGGCGCGTCTGCAGAACATGAGTCACTCGCCGTTCAGGGCGTCGAAGCCCACGCTTCAAGCGCCCAGATTGACGCAGGATCGCTTCTAGTATCAATGACTTATCGAAGTTAACGGGTAAAAGTAGCCTTCAAGCTCGGCATGAGCAAGCGCACTTTGCCGCAAGCGACTGGAAAATAGCCAGCTGTTCTTGTTCACCAGTGCGGTGTTGCATTGAGCTGAATAGGCATGCAAATGAGGTGTTAAATCACCCGTACGCTCAGTGTCCATATCGATGAATTGCACGGTCTTGAGCTGATTAAAGTCGATGGCCTTCATGTGGATGCGCTTCATCTCGGGCTTTAAGCGGGTTTTAAAGTGAATGCTTTTGTGAGTGATATCGTAGACGAGCGACCATTGGGTCGGCGCCAAGGGCGCGTCATAACT
Source organism: Oligoflexia bacterium (assembly GCA_043732485.1). Taxonomy (GTDB): domain Bacteria; phylum Bdellovibrionota; class UBA1018; order UBA1018; family UBA1018; genus JAYTHP01. Next base: position 4,075 of record JAYTHP010000089.1, on the reverse strand, counting down.
GGTACCCTGCATAGCAACGGCACTTAAAATCGCAAATGCGTGGTCCACCGCAGTTTGTTCCACCGTTTGCTGAAACGGCTGCTGCCTCAGCATCATCGCGGCCGTCGCAAAGCGATTGAACGAACTGCGCAGGAAAAACTGAGAAGCCGGAGGCGCGTGATTCTCCACTCCGGTTAAGAGTTTGGCGTAAGGATCGTTGGTAAGCGCCGCAACAGGAAGCTGATCTTTGTGATAAAGCCGCACAGCACCATCCAAAAACTCTACCACAGCGCTGGCACCTGAGGCGTCGGTTAAAAAATAATGGACCCCAATAAAGGTTTTTGTAATCCTCAGCTCATGAAGATGCTGGGCCACTTCCTGGATGGAGGCAAATTGGTCCAACTGATAGAGCGTCCACTGTGATTCGTTAAGAGTTGATCTTTGCGCTTCAAACGGGGGATGCTCGGTTGCGTTGAGTTGCAGCATCTCAACGACTAAGCCTTTTTCGTTCATCCCGCCTATAGGCAGGCCCTTGCCAAATTGCGTGAGCGTGACGCTCCCGTAGCGGGATCTCCAACGGAGAGGCGCTCTCAACGTCTCCTCCTTTTCCTCAGAAAGCCATGGGCCAAAAAGCCATAAAAAGAGGGAATCCGGCTGCGGCGTGAAGGCAATTCTTAAGGAGTTTCGCGGATAGACAAAAATACCGCCATGCCCGTGGGCAAAAAACCAATCGTAGTTCTTTGCGGCAAAGACTTCTTTCTCCTTTGAGAAAAAAGAAAAGCTTGTACAGGCTGATGTCTGGTTTGCCTGCAACAAAAAAAGAAAAAAGATGAAGAAAAAATACTTTAACATTTTTTTAAATAATATAAAATCGGTCTACCCGGTCGTAGTCACTAAACCACAGTTTTCATAGCTTAGCAACCTGTCCATTTTTTGGGGTCCACTCTAGTGTACGCGAGGCTCCTAAATGAGCACTCTACTGCACTCCTAGACTGGCTAGGTGGGTTCTGCTGATGATCGGACTCTAATTCTAGACGCTCATTGCGAGTAATAAGTTGACTGTCCGCATCAGAATCTTAATTTTAGGTTTTTTTAACCAATAAAAGCCAAGTCTGCTGCAGTCTAGCCCTCTTACCCTATAACTTCTTCGACTAAGGAGGCACGGCGAATTGAAAATCTTGCTTGAGCAAGCAGAAAAGTGGCCACTAGCCGGAGATAATTTTTTCTTTTTTCTGAATGACGAGCGAAATCTTGCCAAAAGGCTTCTGGAGGTCATTTCATGCTGATGCTCAAGTTGCTACCTACCGACTTCCGCGGGGAAGGACTTCATAGCTTTTTGAATCCCCAGAATTTTCTCTAGCTCTTCTTTAGCTGTTATTTTCAGTTTCATGGAATACTTCCTTTTAAAAAAGCAGCGCTAAAACTTTTTCCCCGCCGCTTTCAAGTTGCTAAACTTGAAGGTATGATGAAGAGGTTCAGGATTTTCTTTAGAGTTTTCAAAACTATGCCGGTCCGAACAGAGAAGGCGATAGAAGTTCCACAAATTATTAAAACAACGTGGCTGCCTGCGGGAAAGGGTAAGCGGAGGGATTGAGTGCCCTCCCTGTCGAATGCTTTTTTGGATGCGCTCAAGATCACTGATTTAGCAATAGTTAAAATATTTTTTCAACATCAATTTAACTCGGTCTCTCCTCACTTTTTTCAAAACCTCAGCCAGCTGAGTTCCTACGTTCGAGCGGAACTTGCTGATTTTTTAGTCTTTTTCCAACGGTTTTTGACTCTTCGCCCTCGACAACCCTACTCCTTCCTCCGCTCCTAACTCGAAACCTAAATTACCCAAGCCAGCATCCGCCGCAGCGCTTGGGGTGGTTTTAGGCGTGGATGACGGTTTGCTGGGGGTGGCATCCGAACTAAAAAGCAACAGCTGGGTTTGACTCAGGTCCCAGGAGGACAAGTCAGGCATCTTTTGGGCGGCTGAGCCATAGTGAATCGAATGCGCAGCCGAGTCCTCTACCGAAGTTTTGCGCTTGTCATAGCGGGTGATCATCTCAGGTGAGACCCAGCCTGCAAACTCCTGAATGGCACGATCGGGCACATGGTGATCCCTGGCGTTGGAAATAGCCGTCGCCCGGCACGAGTGCGGCGACACGCGGTTACTGACTCCGGCTCGTTTGGCGTACTTGCGAACAACATAAAAGATGGAGGAAGGATCTAAGTGACGATTTATCACCTTGCTGCGATTATTGATCAGCGGAGCAAGCAAGGGAGCATCCGCCTTATATTTTCTAGAGGTGATGTGGAAGTAAAACTGAATCGCATTCCAGACCTGGGGAATGAGTACGATCATGCGCTCGGCATTGCCTTTCCCGCGCAGCCGGATCACCCGTTGTTTACGCTCGGTGCCCAGGCTTGACATCTTAAGCTCACACAGCTCGGAGCGTCTCAGCCCGCAGTAAAAGAGGATCATCAAAATCACATAATGCAAGGCCCCCACCCGGGTATGGAGATCGGGTACGGCGAGGATTTTTTTCACCTCTTCGTCGGAAAAGCCATTGGTGGAGGAGAGTCTTTTGGGACTCATGTAACGAACCCCGTCAGCCGGACTTTTTTCTAAGTGCCCGTCTTCGGTCAGCCACTTAAAAAAGCTCTTAAGCGTTGCGATGTGACGATCCACCGTGGTGTGTTGTAACTTCTCCGAGAGCAAAAACTCCTTATAGGAAATCAGCAGCGCGCGGTTGATCTGGCTAACCCCCTGAGTAAAGCGCTTGACTAACAAGAACTGGATGAAGCGCTTGAGGTCTTTGCCGTAAGCCATGCGGGTGTGCGGGGAGCGTTGATCCAACAAAAAAGCCTCGATGCTTTGACTCAAATGAGCGTCAGGCCTTAAAAGCTCCTGGGTGGTGAGAAAGCGATCAGGGGAGATCGTGGGTGGAGCTTGAGGAGGAAACTCAAACGCCACGCTCACCACGCTCAAGGCGGTCTCACAAGCAGGCGGCGCAGGCGGTGATGACTCGCCAAGTGCTCGTGCTAGCTCCCCCTGCTCATTCTCTTGCGAAGCGGGAACACCCGCTGCTGGTATGTGTTGCGTGCCAGCGTCACTTTGACCGGCTGCGTCAACAAGGTGGTCGCTTGGCGAATCATGGCCATGATCTTTCTTCCGCCTGCCGCTTGCGGGAGTCACCCTGTCTGCCTCGAGGGGCCTTTGCATCATTTTGAGCAAATTGACCCGGAAGTGGCTCGTCTGGCGATGCTGCGTCTTTTTTAGTGACTTTTTTCGTTTCTTTTTGGACGCCTTCCTCTGCTTTCGAACGGCGGGATTGGGAGCGGTCGGACCTGCGGTCTGGGGACTGAAGCGCGAGAGGCAAAAAAGGGCTAGGCCCCCTGAGGGTCGGACTTGCTGCCTCACCATCCTCTCTTGAACTAAAGCGCTTTTCGGTGATTTCCTCGGCAATCTCTTCACCGTGATTGAGACTTAGACCGCAGCTTAAAAAAAGCGCGGGCAAATTCCTTCACGCGCTTGGGATCAAGCGGCGCTCCCTGGACACCGTTTTTTCGCAAAGTGGCGCCCACCAAAATCCCCTCCACCCAAGGAAGCAGGTCTGCGAGATTTTTGGCCGTCGCACCACTGCCCAAGTAAAGCGGCACACCGTAAAACCTGGCAAATTCGCTGGCTTTTTGCAGCCATTCCTCCTCAGGAAGCCGCTCAGAACTGGCCCCTGAGATCACCACCGCGTCAGCTAGGCTACGGTAAGTCGCCTCTTCAATCGCTAAACCTAAATCGTGGGAGGACAAACTCGTGCCGTGATGAACATGAACGTCAGCAAAAATCTGCACCTTGGAGCGCAAGCGCGCGCGGTCTCGCAGCAGTAAAGCCGCTTCATTTTCAATCAATCCCTGATCAGTTGCGCTCACCCCTGATAAAATCTGCACCCGGATGAACTCGCAGCCTAGCACAGAGGCTAATGCGAGCGACGAGCGCGAGTCGTTGCGCAGGAGATTAACCCCCACTGGGATCTTCACGCACTCGGAGACGGCAGCCGCAATGACCGAAAAACTAGCTAAAGTCTCAGGCGGCACCTGGTTCTTAAAAAAAGGA
>JAYTHP010000088.1:0-14703 GCA_043732485.1 Oligoflexia bacterium | reverse complement strand
TTGCGCTCCCTACCGGCGTTGAATTTCCCGGATAAGTGACGGGATTCAACCCGAACGTTGGGCTACTGGTCGTAGTGCTATAGATCTCGCTAAAATAGGTGTTCGGTGTGCCATCAGGCCCACGAAAGGGCGGACACGATCCTTCAGTGCCTGCGATGCAATGGGGATAGTCCGTTAAATCCCAGGCCCTGATCTGAAACCTAATCTGATTGGCCGCCCGCAAATAGAGCTGCAAGATTTCTCCTGGCGATAGGCTGCGGTTCCAGACCGCGAACTCTTGAATATAGCCGTTCATATTACCCTTATCTGGTGTATTTTCTGTGGTAACGTTGGTTGACCCACCCACGGGGTTACAACTATTAGTTAATCCGAGGACTGAGTTACCACTATCCGTAAAGCAAGGAAAAATAATCGGTCCCCCACTCACCAGGGTATTGCCTATCACGTAAGGGGTCCCACGACTATCTTGCTTCTTGAGGTACTTAGGTATCGAAGACGGCATTTGAGCAGGATTGACGCTATTGCCATTTTGAAACTCAACGCCACTAGAGTACATAATAACGCTCATGGCTTTGCGATTAAAGACCACCGCGATATGCCCCCAGTTGTTGGTGGAAGGATAAAAGTAGGATTGATTCTGCTGATACGCAGTACTAGGGTGATCCTGAGTCACACTTAGATCCCAGAGCTCCATGTAAATCATCCCAGGGACAGAGGAGTTTTGCACCTGGTAAATCCTAGGCGACAGTGCGGTATTTGCCCCACGCACGAAGATCGTACTTTCAGTGTGAGGTATTGTCGTACCATTATACCAGAAGGCAATCGTGAACTCATCTTCCATCGCCTTGTCAAGATCCGACCCGTTGCCGCCGTTGCCTAAGCTTATAAAACTATTACTATCTGGGATCTGGGCCGCAGTCCCGATTTTTCCAGGGCTACCAAATCTAACGTTACCAAAAACCGTGCCGTTGTTAGGGGAACTGGTTGCGGAATCTAGCGCGATTATGCTTCCTGGCGCATCATTAAAATGCCATAATCCCACGTTTTGACTCATCACGGCAGGTGAGGCTAGGGGGTAAGCTGAGGTCGGCTCGCTTTGTCCAAGGCCTAGCATTTTCTTTGAAGTGGGCAAAGTGCTGACCCAGCCAAAGGAGGCCCAGCTTTTCCCTTGGGTACAGGAGTTAAACACGCGGGAGGTGTGCACGGCGGGTTGATCACCGGCTTGCAAATACGCCAAGGTGAGACCTGGTTGCACCGGATCCCAAGTAAAATGGTAGGACAGCCTTCCGGTCAGTTCCTGAAAATCATGCTGGTTAGCGTCAGTAAATGTTCGGGTGCAAGGACCATAAGGGAATTCCCAGTTCGAGCCATTACACACCCAAATACCCTGACCCGGCTGGAAAACCCCAACGCCGACACTAGCTGCAACACAGGGATAGCCGCTAGGCCCACTGGTGACCACCGGCAAGGGGAAAGTGCACTTACCGGTGTTATCGATAATCCCATTGAGATTGACACAAGCACCCACCAAATCGGTTTGCGTCGTGCAGGACCTAATCTGATGAGTCGGATCGCTGGGATTAATCGACACCATCAGAGGAACCGTTCCTGTGAGGCTATTGACCGAGGGCGTGCCCGAAGCAAAGACCTCCACTTTGAGTAAGGCTAAGTAAGTATTCAAAAGCGGCGTAGAAGTCATCAGCGGCGCTTGCACGAGTGAGGAGTTAGGCAAGATCCATTGTAGGCTTTTGATACCCACCCCACTGGAAAAAGGCAAGACACCTGTGGCAGCAGAGCTTCCGCCTGAGGGCTGGCTTTGCATTGCGGAAGAGACCTGAGGTGTGAGGGTTACGCCTGGCAGGGCAATGCCGGCGTTCAGGCCGGCAGGAAAGGCTTGAGTCGGATTAAACTGCACACCGCTAAAGGCTTGGGTGCACCGTGCGGTGGTTGCAAAATTTTGTACCATCTGGTTTTTCAAATCCATCAACGATGATTGCATGGCCATGCGGGTGTGGTTAGCGGCAATCAATTTCATCAAAGGCAAGGACCCGATAAAAACGCTGGTGGTCAAAAGCGAGGCAATTAGGGTCTCCACCAGGGTAAAGCCCGCAAGCCTTGGCATCTGTTGTTGCCTCACGCTCCTCCTCCGAACTAAAGGCCCGCCTGGACGACGAGAGTCTGCCTTCCTTCTCCCAAAAAAAAGTTGCCAATTACCGGAAAAACTTTCTGGGAGGTCAGTCATAGTTATTTTTCCTTACAAAACTCTTAACAAAACGCTTAACGATCAAATCTTTTTTTTCTCTCTCTCTTCTGAAAAACACTGAAAGCCTAGGCGGGGTCTGACTCTTCCACTTGCTGATCACCCCCCGCTATTTCCCCCTCAAAGCCCGTGAGCATTATCTCTGGACCGCCCCTAGGCCTTTGTCATCTGCTCAGGCAGAAAGCTTGAGTTGTCATTTTTTTGCCTCAAGCAAGACCTGATCAACAGCAGTCACCCTCATCTTAGTACCGCCAGCAGCACGACCCTTGCGCTGCTTTTGGCAAAGCTCAAGAAGTATTCCTCAATCCAAACAAGCACACTAAAACCGACAACCAAGACGGCTCCCTACTTTAAATTATCATTGAAGGCAAGAATTGAGAAATATTTTTTTATTTAATCTTAAAATACTTGGACCAGACCCTGTTCCCAGGGTCAAAAGCTACCCCGCTTTTGCCCTCTGTCAGCTGTTGCCTATAATAGCCAAGGGAGGGGGGGGGGGAGTGGACTTATAGTGAATTTTTTTTCTAAGGGCTAAGATTCGCCTGAGTGACAGTCGCCAAATCGGAGAGTTTGCTTGTCTCCGCCCGCTATTGCACTTCTGCTAACTCCTGCGCCGCAATCACCAGCCGCTGGATCTCAGAAGTGCCCTCGTAGATCTCGGTGATCTTAGCGTCACGAAAGTTACGCTCCACGGAATACTCTTTAGTATAGCCATAGCCCCCGTGCACTTGAATCGCTTTAGTGGTGATCCACATCGCGGCTTCCGAGGCTGCTAATTTGGCCATTGCGGCGGCCTGGGTAATCTTCTCACCTTGATCTTTCAAGCGAGCTGCGTGCCAAGTGAGTAGACGTGCGCCCTGCAGGCGGGTGGCCATATCGGCGATAAACCATTGAATAGCTTGCAGTTTTGCAATCGGTGCGCCAAATTGGCTACGCGACAGCGCAAAGGCTTTGGAGGACTCAAGGGCGCTTCGCGCGATGCCAAGGGCTTGGGAAGCAATCCCAATCCTACCGCCATCGAGGGTATCAAGCGCGATACGAAACCCCTGACCTTCCGTCCCTAAGCGATGGCTTTCCGGCACAAAGACATCATCAAAGAACAGCTGAGCTGTGGAGGAGGCATGGATCCCGAGCTTTTCTTCCAGTTTCGAGACTTGAAAGCCTGGCGAGTGGGTGTCCACCACCAGACACAAAATCCCTTTTTGCTTTAAAAGACGATCGGTGGTTGCAAAAACGAGGCAAAAGTCGGCTTCCTTACCGTTGGTGATCCAGTTTTTTGATCCTCTGAGGCGGTAACCGCCTTCGACGGGAATGGCCTGACATTGCAATCCGGCTGGATCCGAGCCATGCTCAGGCTCAGAAAGGCCAAAACAGCCTAACTTCTCGCCTTGCGCAAGTGGCCGTAAAAAGGTCTGTTTTTGGAAGTCACTGCCATATTTCGCAATCGGGCTGCAAACCAGTGAATTATTCACCGAGACAATGACGCCGGTTGAAGCGCACGCCGCTGAAATCTCTTCAATGGCCATGGCATAAGAGACGGCGCTTAAGCCCGCGCCCCCCCAAGCCTCCTCCACCATCATCCCCATCAGCCCAAGCTTTGCAAGCTCTTGGATCCCAGCGCGCGGGAACTCCCCGCTTGCATCACTGAGCTTGGCTGCAGGCTGAATCTTCTTCAAGACGCAATCGCGTACTCCGTCCATAAACCAAACTTGCTCATCCGTGCCTTTCGGCCATGCGTGTAATGTCATATTAATCGCTTTTAAAGTGCGGTTTTCTTTTTTCAAGAAAAGCACTCATCCCTTCCTTTTGCGCCCACGAACCAAAGAGTTGACTAAACTGCTGAATCTCAGCGTCCAACTTGCCGTCGGCATGCTCCTCGTGCATCAATTTTTTGACAGCCACCACCGCGTGTGACGAGTTTTCACTGATCGGACGGGCCCACTCGATCACCGCAGGGAGAAAGTTTTGATCGGCAAACAGCTTATTCACCAATCCACAAGCGTGAGCCTCCAAGGCTTTGAGCTTGCGACCTGAAAAGAGCCACTCTTTCGCGCGCGCCACTCCCACCCAGCGACTCAAACGCACCGTGCCCCCAAAGCCTGGGATAATGCCTAAACCCACCTCCGGTGCCCCAAAAACTGCTGATTCGCTAGCAAGAATGCAATCACAGGCCAGCGCAAGCTCCAACCCCCCCCCTAAAGCAAAGCCCTGAACTGCAGCAATCACCACCCCGGGATAGCTCTCCAGGAGGCGCATCACTTGATGGCCCAGCTGGGAGAAGTAACTGGCTTGCTCGCGACTCATCCCCGCCATTGCAGTGACATCGGCGCCTGCCACGAAAGCCTTGGATCCTTCCCCGGTGAAGATCAGCACGGCTGCAGGAGGTTGGAGTAAGGCTAGCTCTTGCAGCGCGCGGTGAAGCTCTTCAAGCACGAGTAAGTTTAAGGCATTCAGCGCCTGCGGCCGGCAGATTCGGAGCACCAGGATTTGACCCAAAGCGCTATCACCACCGCTCCCTCTTGCGCTAGCGAGCGATAGCAGATCGTGAGTGGGAGACGAAGTCAGCGGCTGAGAGATCGGAGACGCCCACTCAAAACTTAGATACTGGTAGATCCCCATCTCCCTCTCCCCTTCCACGCCCGTCTAACCTTCGTCGTCACGCCTGGCGGCGGCGAGGTGTGGCGTCTAACTTTTTGTGAGCTTTTGGCGCCAGAAAGCAGAAACCGCCTGACGTTTTGCGATCATTTGCTTTCTCTCCTATTTCCTATTGTGCAGGGGTTTAAGCTTATTTTCCAATACAAAATTCAGAGAAAATAGCCGTCAAAATATCGTCAGTGAGTGTCTCACCGATAAAAAGACTCAAGTGCGCTAAGGCTTGCCTAATGTCGGACGCAAAAAACTCTAAATCCTCGGCGTGACCTGCGCGCTCTAAATCAGCGATGGCCTGGTGGATCGCCACCTGGTGTTGTACTCGCGTCAAAAGCAATTCATCGGCGCTGCCTGGCGCTTGGCCCAAGCATGCCTCAGCAATCCGGGCACAAAGCTCCTTGATCCCGGCATGCGTTTGTGCCGAGGTCACCACCCAGGGTGCTGACAGTCCTTGCCCCACCCAGCCGACACCACCACCGCCCTCCCCCCACCGTTGTGCGAGCTGCTGTAAGCGCGCAGTCGCTTGTTGCAACCGTGGATCATCGTATAAGTCAGCCTTGGTGATCACCCCAATGACAAAGCGTGACGCCTGAGCAGGCGCGCTTGCGCTCTCCCCCGTCTCCCCGACTCCTGACGGACCGCCTGCCGCAGGGAGCATGGCACTGAGGTCCTCCCACTGGCGCTCGCAACCCGCAGGATCAATCACTAACAGCAAGCCATCGGCTTTCGCCACTGCAGCCAGCGCCCGCTCAATCCCTAAGTGCTCGATGCGGTGGTCGGTCTCCCTGAGGCCTGCCGTATCCAGCAACTGCAAGGTTACCCGTCCTGCTTGTGGGGTGCTCAACAACTGCACGCTTTGCTGAATCACATCGCGCGTGGTGCCTGCTTCAGGCGTCACAATTGAGCGATCCTCACCTAAAAGGGCATTAAAAAGACTAGATTTACCGGAATTAGGCAACCCCACCAGAACGACTTGCAAGCCTTCTTGCAGCTTCTGACCGCGATCAAGACTCGCACCCAAGTGCCCGAGCGTTTGCGACAACGGCTGGAGTTTTGATTGTAGCCTGGGTAAACTCACCTCGGGGAGATTTTGATCAGAAAAGTCGATCCCCACTTCGGCTAAGGCCGCAAGTTTGCGCAGCTGTAGGGCCAGATTTTGTAAAAAAGAAGTTTGCGCAGGACTCATCTTAGCTAAGGCAAGCAGGGCTGCGTCCTGGTTTTTAGCAGCAATGAGATCAGCCACCGCCTGGGCTTGAAACACCGTCATCTTGCCACTGCGCACCGCCCGGAAACTAAACTCGCCTGGCAAGGCGGCCCTTAGCCCGAGTTGCACTAAGGCTTCCAAGGTCAATTGCACCGTCAGGCTTCCACCATGGACATGGTACTCCACCACATCCTCGCCGGTGTAACTGCGGGGGCCATAAAAACACACCGCCAGACAATCGTCGATGGGGCGACCCCGGGCTGCAGCCTGAGGCAGGCCTGACGGCTCAAAAAGCTGCAAGCGCAGCATTTTGCCAGCCTGCGGCAGAAATGTCTCAGGTTGCGCCGCTAAAGCCCGCAGACTGGTGAGCGCCGCCGGACCACTGACCCGAATGATGGCCACGGCGCCGCCTACGGCCGAGGCAGGAGCGCAAATCGTGTCTTGGGAAAAATAACTCAAACCTTCCGACCTAAGGGAATCACCCCGGGAGGCAAAACCTGGGGGGTGTTATCCAGCTTGCGGTTGACTAGCCATTGCTGGGCGATCCCGGCTAGCGTGTTCACTAACATATATAAGGTCATCCCAGCAGGCAACGTCACCATCATGCCAGTAAACAGCACCGGCATCATCCATTGCATCATTTTTTGCTGCGCCGGATCCGCATTCGTCACAGGCATCATTTTTTGCTGCACAAACATCGTGCCGCCCAGTAACAGCGAGGTCAAATACAAGGGATCACGGCTCGAAAGGTCCTGAATCCAGAAGATAAAAGGAGCGTGATACAATTCCACCGAACTGGCTAAGACCTTATTGAGTGCTAAAAAAACCGGCATTTGAATCAAAACCGGTAAGCAACCCGTCAAAGGATTGGCGCCACTGGTGCGCATCAAAGCCATAGTCTCGCGGTTCAAGGTCTCAGGATCATTCTTATAACGCTCTTTCAGTTGTTGAATCACCGGCTGAATTTTCGCCAAACTCTTCATGCTCTTGGCCGTCTTAAGACTGAGGGGATAGGTCACCAGCTTTAACAGCAAGGTCAGCAGGATAATGGCCGAACCATAATTCCCGACAAAGCGGTAGAGCCACTTGAGGACCTGTAACAAAGGGTAAGCAATCACCGTAAAACTACCAAAATCGACATTATGATCGAGCGTCGGTGCCACCTTGCGCAAGACGTCCAGGTCCTTAGGACCGAAGTAAACCCGCAGCGGCAAAGCAAAATCATGCTGCCCTGCTGGACGCTCGCTTGTGAGCCCTCCCGGACGATTCACACCGTAAGACAAGCTCAAGCGCGTGGTCGTGTCATCGACCCGCTGGATTAACCCTCGAGGTTCGTCAAGCTCTTGACGGGGACTGCCTTGCGCCAGACCCAACGCCTCAGCCTCACGCGCCACCACCGTAAAAACAAAGTACTGATTGTTAGCAGAAAGGTATTTCACGGGCGTGGCGATGTATTTTTCCTGGTCCTCTTGCCACAAGACCCGGTGAATCTCTGATTGCGAGCCATAATCCAGGTGCCGCTCCTGCACATCGCCGTCATTTTTACTACCCTTAGCCAGCATCGACACAAAGGCATAACGCGGAGGAGCCAAGTCCTTGAAATCAATCAATACCTCAACGTCCATAAAAGGCTGAGCGGGACTCACCAAAAACTTGCGCTCCACTCTCACCTGGTCATCCTCATAAAGCCAGTGGGCACCCTCAGGCACCCGCGTCAACCGTCCCTGCTTCATCAGCAAGGAGCTCGAACGCGGGTCATCAAAGGATAAGGTCAGCTCGCCGCTCGTTTCCCGGGTGATCGAGCTCAAATCGACACTCTGATCTTGCGACTGCAAGACCTTGGAGTAAGCTTTCAGCTTCCAATCAAGGATCCAAGCCCCGGCATCCCCAAGCGTTACCTGACCGTTTTGCGTCTCCAGCGTGAGTGACACGTGGGGAGAAGCGGCCACGGGCTCAGCCGATGGCTGCTCAGCCAAGACCTGCGCCCGCTCGCCACTTGCTTCCGGTTGGCCAAGCTGTTTTTGCTGCCGCGCCCGCAATTGCTGCTGCTGGTGCTGCTGACGGAGCAGTTGCGGATCAATGAAAAACTTCTGCCAAAAAATGGCAATGGCGCAACAAATTAAAATAGCCGAAAGTGTCTTTTTTTCCATGTCTATGCCATTTCCTCTTTCTCGTGTTTTTTAACTTTTGGGGGACTTTTTGGGTGATTTTCCAGCTCATCAGTGGGGATTGCAGATTGAAGGTGCGTGTCGAGGGCTATCAAGAATGTCGTAGCCGCCCGACAGCCCGCCCGTCGATCATCTTAAGTCTTTCCCCCCACAGACTTGTCTGAGCACGCCTGACGAACGCTTTTCCTATCGCCCGCCCCCGCCCAAGGATGACAGCACGCCAGCCTCAGGAGCGTGAGCTTCATGCCCTGAAAGCCCCCAAAACGCGCCAAAACCTCTTCTGCATAGACGCTGCAACTGGGATGAAACCTACACCCTGCCGGAGCGCCTGCGACGGACGTCATGAATCCATGCAAAAGCGGCGAAATTCCCCAACGGTAGACCCGAAAGGAGATCCAAAGCGTTTTTTGCCAAAACCAAATACCTTGCAATCGCCACTGACTACAGACGCTTTTGGGCGACACGACGCAACTCCTCTGTCAGCTCGGAGTGCAAGCACAATCTAAGGCGAGCGGCAAAACGATAATCGAGTGAGGTACCAGAGCGAATGACGACATTATAATCATAAGGCCCTAAGGTTGGAGCAAGTCCCCGCAGCGATTCGCGAATGGTGCGCTTCACGCGGTTGCGATCTACGGAGGAACCCCGTGCTTTCAAGGTAATGCCTAAGCGAAAGTGGTGCTGATCATTGGGAATACGAAAAATGCGGCATTCTCGAAGCTTAAGCACCTCCGAGCCCTCAAAAAACTTTCGAAACTGCCAAGCGTAATGCAACCGATGCTCATAACTCAGAGAGTAAGCACCTAGCGCTTGCGAAGGGATGTTTTTTTGGGAGCCGGCGCTCTCACGTCCTTGAGCACGCAAATAGCACTCTTACTTGCCAGCGATCTCCACTGAAAGCTTCTTGCGGCCTTTGGCTCGTCTTCTGCGCAACGTGTTGCGTCCTCCCACTGTCTTCATGCGGGCGCGAAATCCGTGGCGTCGTCTTCTTTTAGTGCGGCTAGGTTGAAAGGTTCTCTTCATAACTTTAGGCTCCAAAACATCTTAAATTTGAGAATGGTTGAGGATTAACCCAGAAATTGCTCCCTTGTCAAGCCTTGATTCAGAGATGAGTTCCGTGATACAAAAAACCTTCGGGGGATGGCACTGCTTGTCGCCCCAAAAAGTCGCTGTTGACACGAGAGGGTGGCCTTTGTTGCTCGCTCCGTTGTTGCCATTTCAGGGTCAGAAGCACTTAAAAGCCTCACACGGTTCAGGGTGAGGCTTGTCGAATTGTTAAAGCCTACCCTCCGTCGTTATTTGTACGAGGGAGTGGGGTGTTCGTTAGTAAAATCGCCCCCCCCTTAAAGAGAGCCCCACTTATGAACTCGCCCCTTCACCTTAATACCGAGCAATGGCCGGAACTGTGGCAAGCCACCTGCCGCACCCTGGAAGACTCCATCGTCAGCACCCAGATCGATGCTTGGATTCAACCGCTCGAGTTGGTCTTAATTGAGCAAATAGATCAGGGAATCAAAGCGCACCTTTTAGCGCCCAACGACTTTTCTGCGCAGTGGGTGCGCGACCACTTCCAAAAGACCATTGAAGAAGCCTTCGCGCAGGTGAGTGGCTATACGTGCAGCTTGCACTTAAGTGTCGATCTTGAGGCCAGCGCAAAAAACAAAGGGCTGACCCCCGGCGGCGGCGAAGGCGTGCTGGAGGAGCCGTCTTCTTCTTCCTTGTCCTCCTCCACTCGCGGCAAGCGCAGCGCGTCGACTTCCCCGTTTTCTCCCACACGCGAGCAGGGCATCCTCCATCCTCCGGCGACTAAGACTCGCCCCGACAATCTCCTCGATCCGCGCTATACTTTCGACAGCTTTGTGGTCGGAGCCAGTAACCAATTTGCCCATGCCTCGGCCGTTGCCGTGGCCGAGCAACCGGCCAAGCAATATAACCCTTTATTCCTTTACAGCCCTCCTGGCTTAGGAAAAACCCATTTGTTGCATGCCATTGGCAACTATGCGCTGACCCATCATAAGAAAGCCCGCGTTGCTTACCTCTCGGCTGAGAAGTTCGTGAACGAACTGATCGACTCTTTGCAGCATCGCCGCATGCCACAGTTTCGCTCAAAATACCGCGACAGTTATGACATGATTTTTATCGACGATATCCAGTTTATTGCCGGTAAAAATACCAGTGAAGAGGAGTTTTTTCATACCTTTAATGCCCTGCACAGCTCCAAGCGTCAAATCATTGTCACCAGTGACCGCGCACCGAAGGAGATCCAAGGCTTGGCCGAGCGGGTGCGCACTCGCTTTGAGTGGGGCTTAGTTGCTGACATCAGTCCGCCTGAGATTGAAACCCGCATTGCCATTTTAAAGACCAAAGCCGAGCGGGACGACATTTACTTGCCCGATGACGTGGCCACGTTTTTAGCCACCCACATTAAATCCAACGTGCGGGAGCTTGAGGGCTTGCTGATCAGACTGCAGGCGCAATCGTCGTTAAGCGGCGCAGAGATCTCTTTAGAGATGGCAAAACACGAATTGCGCTCGATTGTGCCAGAAGAAGGCTCGATCATTACCATTGAGACAATTCAGCAGGCGGTGGCCAAGCACTTCCACCTCAGGGTGCAAGACCTCAAATCGACCACTCGCATGCACTCCATCGCTTTTCCAAGACAAATTGCGATGTTTTTGATAAGGAAGTATACCAGTATCGGCTTCAAAGAAATCGGTCAGTTTTTTGGCGGAAAAGATCACACCACCATCTTGCATGCCTGCTCCAAGATTGAGTCCAACTTGGAGAGCGATCAAGAAATCCGTGAAGCGGTGGAAGCGATTCAAAATCTGCTTTAAAACCTGATAAAATTGCTTTTTTATGGGCGGGTGTAGCTCAGTTGGCTAGAGCGCGAGCTTCCCAAGCTCGAGGTCGTGGGTTCGAGCCCCATCACCCGCTCCAAAAAAAAGCAAGTAGAAGGCAAAGGCTAAACAGGGCTTTGCCTGCCAAAAAACTTGGACCTTTATGCCACAAGAAGGCGGCCATTTCAGCTCTCCCGGCCTTTCAGTGACTCCTCCTACCTTAACTCGCTAAAAGACCAGGCCTCCGCTCGAGTTCCCAAAACTCTCCCCTCAAAAAAACCACCACCAACCCTAACGCCCCTTTCGAGGCTGAGTAATTATTTTGCAAGCGGGTAACGCGGCCCGCAGCTCCGCTAAGTTTTCTTGAGTGAGTTGACAGGAATCAACGAATAGAGCCTGGAGACTGGGCAATTGCTCCAATCTTAAAGCGCGAATGCCTTCCGCTCCCAAGGGATTGCTACCAAGACTCAACTCACTCAAGCACGTTAGTTTCTCCAAATGAAGCTCGCTTGCGCCTACAGGCCCTAAGCGATTACCGTCGAGCCAAAGTTTCTTCAAGCAAGGAAAGGAAGCCGAGCTGAAGGCCCGCAAGCCCGCACCTCCATCACATCCCAAATCACAGTTTACCAACCGTAAAATGACGAGCTGCTTTAAGGACGCCAAGCCCACAGACTTGTGGCCTACCCCTCCCAGACGAAAGCCCTGCAAAGCTAGGGTTCGCACCTGAGCAAGACGCCCCAGCTTGAGCGCTTGCAGGGACTTCTGCGAAGGTACGCTGTTTCGCAAAACCAGCACCTGCAGATGAGGCAATTTAAACAACGCTTGGCCCAAAGCTTCCACGTCTCGCGGATTCAGCTGAGTCCCATCGGTATGCCTCAAGTCAGAAACCACCAAACTCTTGAGGGTTTTAGGAAGCAGCGGCAGTAAACCTAAGTTCACCCTACAACAACTTAACCGCAAAGATTCGATGTCATGAAGGGGCCCTGCGTGTTGAAAATAACTGACCCATTGAGAGTCTTCTATTTTCAAATCGGTCAATAGAATCCACTCCCGGGCCGACTGCAGACGAAAATAGGCAGGCAATCGATCCCAACAGCGCTTGCTTTTTATAGCAAAATTAATCACTTCCGGCACACTGAGCCTCGGATAAAGCTGCGCCTCAATTAGCTCAACTGGCAGTTGCGAAAACACATCGCGAGGCTCACTTTGCACTCCCCGCGCAAAAGCCGGCTTTTTCTCCCCCAAGCGATCCTGTTTTCCGCTGTTTAGCGCCGCGAACGTCTCTTCTGACAGCAACCCTTCCTCTTTTTCTCGTCCTGGTCTCTTCCCTCTATTTTCGCGCACAAAACGCCTTGGCCGCGCTCCTTCTGGCTCGTGAGCGTCCGCACCCCCTCCCCCCGTCTCATCTCCCGCTTGCAGCAAGTCTGGCACATGGTCCGCTGCCAACGCCTGAGACTCAAGACTCAGTGGTCCAGGAACAGATAAACTCAGCCCGCAGAGTAATGCCACCCCTTGCAGCCAAACGCGGACAAAACCTGAGGGGAGTTCTAATTTTTTCATTAAATTAAATGTCATCCGAGCTTTGTAGCATAAAATCAATAGAAAGACAGAAGAATTAAGGGCTTCCTCAAAGCAAAGCTACGAAGGGTAGCCAAGCAGAGCGAGAGCTTTTTTCTCTCGCCTTGTGACTCGTCCTCAGGCAAGCTTGTCAGCAGCCACCATCGCCCAAAAACTGGAAAAAAAAAGCAATCTTGATCGCTACTCCGCCTTTCACTGCACTCCATCCACTACACTCGTTTTACCAGTTACTACCTCTTACTTCTTTGCTCGTTAAAACGATGAGCCTCAAGCAAAATAGGATCAAAAAAGCGCTACCCAACCCACACCCGATCCTTAATAGATAAATCCGTTTTGTTGTGCTCCGCAAAATTAACCCTGAGTCGTTGATCACGGAAAAATTGTGGATCTTTTTTAAAAAACCGAAGGCGGAACAAACCGCTTGGTTTCAAAAATAACCACCCTTGATGCGACCGCCCCACGGCAGCGGAGCTGAGTTACCGGGAAAAAAAGGGGAAAAGCTTGCCTAAGAACGAGGGCACCAGCAACGGAGAGGGCCGCAGCTCACTTGGGTGGGATCACTGACACCTCTCCCCCCGGCGAGCCCGGCTCGGAAATGTTGACCTCAAGCGTCGGGCTTTGGGTAACTGGCGCACTGGCCTTGCGCAAGCATCACTCAGCATCGCATCCAGCATCGCATCGCTTTGGTTGAGTACTTTAGTCAGTGATAAGCCCCCAAACCTGACTCTTTGAGGCGGCTTATCGCCCTTATCCGACTCAAGTGTTTTTTAAGTGTCCTCTCATTTTTTAGTTAATTTTTAAGGATTTTTTTGATAAAAACAAGAACACTCCACTTTAAGATTGAGCAAAAAGGTCAAGCTTAAGTCTGACTCAAACAGTTTTCTGCGCGTCACGGCCCTCATGCCAGCCCGCCCTGCGCAGACTGCAGGGCGCCTTACCGTTTCCTGGATGCCATGGAGACCAACCCTGCCCCAATAGACCCGCCGTGATGCCTGCGTGACCGCCAAAGACGGGCACGCAGGCATCACCCAACATGCGTCCGCGCTCAGCACAATGCCCAAAATGGGTTCGTAAGACAAAATCCCAACCACCGACACCACCCTCCGCTGCTGCCGTCGCCAGGGATCGCCGTGACTCACAAGCAACCGCGTGCGCTCTCGAGCTCCCTTTCAATGCATTTTAGTCAGGTAAAGCGCTAGATACCTGAATCTTTCAGGCTTGTATGAGTCCTTACCCGACTAAAAAGATTCTAGAACCATCCCTCGAAGATCAAAGGGGATTTCATAAAAAAATCAAAATACTCAATTATAATTTTGACTAAAATACTCAAGATTAAAGCCGACAAAAACTGTCTTCTCATCACCCACACCCAGCCAATTGCGCTTACTTGTCACGTCCCTTTTTTTCGCTGCTGCTTCGGAGGCTACTCCCCCCACAGCGATCCTCCCCCCATGTCGTCTTTATCTCGCCCCAGAAGCTCGCGGCGGCCAGGCGCGTGAACTCCTCTGCCCTCTGGAAGCCATCTCCCGCCCCCTAGGTCCACAACGGCAACCCTGGAGCTGGGATGCTCCTCCCTTCTTCTCCAAAATAAGCACCACTGTCCCCGAGTGCGTTTCCCCTTTCTTGCCGTTTGCCTCCCCGCTGAGTGCCCCTATAGTTGATTATTTTAGTCTTCTGTTAGGGCGTTTTTAGGGCCTCAACGTCCTTTTGGGTCGGATTTTAATCCTGACTTTTTCAGTCTTGCGTCAAAAATAGTTGAGTGAATTGTTTTTTTTATAAATGCTTGTTTTTGGCTGTTTTTCGTAAATGGGTGACTAAAAAGATCGGAAGTAAATCTGAGCGAAATAGTTTAGTCGGTCAAAAGTGCGAAAAATCATTTGACTAAATTGGTTTTTTTCAAAAAAATGTGGATAACTATGTGGATAACTATGTGGATAACTTTTTACGCGAAAAGTTATCCACACGTTATCCACACGTTATCCACATAGTTATCCACATTTTTTT
>JAYTHP010000087.1:0-35538 GCA_043732485.1 Oligoflexia bacterium | reverse complement strand
AGCTTGCACAAGAAATCAAGCTTAGCATCGGCAGCCCCTAAGCCGTAGATCTTGCCATCGCGCAAGGTGGCTGCAAAGGGATCGCCGCCGGTCATCGTCCAATGCTCCAGTAACCCCGGGGCCACGGTATCGAGGTGAGCGCCTAGCAGCAGGCCTTTGCGCACTTTGCGATCCGCTAGCACGTCGCCTAAAATCCCCACCACGTTGAACTGTCGTTTGGAGATTTTCTCAGTCGAGTGGGTGACTTGTTGTAACTGAGTTTTTAAGCCGCGGTCTTGCATGAGCGCAAGCACGTAATTGGCGACCTCTTCGTTGCCTTGTGGGCTGACCGATTGAATGCGAATCAAGCGGCGGGCTTTTTCTAAAAAAGCTTTCACGTCAAGCGCTCCTGGCTCATCAGAGTCGCCGGGGTGTCGTGGGCAAGAGTGCCGTGAGCTGCGACCTTGACACTTTGCGTGTGCAGTTTGAGTAAGGCCGTTTCGATGATCGCTAAGACGGCGGCGATTTCTGCTTCCGTCATCACGCCAAGCGGCGGTAGCATGCGGATCAAATAAGGGCCATGGCCACAGTAAAAGGCAATCACTCCCTGATCAAACAACTCCATCAGCAAGCGTTTGACGATCTCAAGCGTGCCTGAGAAGGGCAAGAATGCCACCATGCCTCCTAACACCCGCACCTCATGAATGAGCGCCTTACAGCTGCCCTCACTCAGTGCCCTGAGACCGTCTTGCCACACCTGCGACAAACGGGTGATCTTGCCCTCCGACCCAAAGTACTGTCCCTGTTGCAACTCGCGCAAGGTGCGATGGGCTGAACGAATGGCAATGCTGCTGCCGGCAAAGGTCCCTGCGATCAGTCCCGGCTTGGGGTTGAGCTCCTGGGTATACAACACCATGCAGACTTGCAGCATTTTTCCGACGGTAACTAAGTCGACGAGCGGCGCCAAATCAAATTTTTGATAAGCAAACAACTCTCCGGTGCGACCAAAAGTCTGCACCTCGTCCACCCAGATCACCAGGCCAGCTTTCTTGGCCTCCTCCAGAAGCGTCAGGTAAAATTCACGTGGGGCAAACTGAAATCCCCCCTCGCCTTGCACCAGCTCGACCATCATCGTCGCAAATTTACCAGGATGAGCAAGCAGGTGCTCACGCATCGCGGCTTGGCTGTCGCGAATACTTTGCTCCAGCCCGACTTTGGGATTAAAAAAGGGGATATAGTGCACTTCGCCGTAAAGGGGCTGACCCTGACGGTAGCTAGGATTATCGGTCACCTCTTGCATGGCAATCGAGCGCCCGGCAAAACAATCACGAAAGGCTAAGATCTTGGTGGCAGGCTGGCGCGATTGCCTGGCAATCTTGAGCGCCATCTCATTGGCCATGCTCCCGCTGCACACCACCCAGCCATGCTTCAAGCGGGAGTCCGAACCCACCAGGCTGAGCATCTCGCGCAAGAGGGCGTGCACTTCGGCGCTGGGGACTAAGTGGCCTTGCATCGGATCAGATGTCAGACCTTCTAAGGCTTCTTCGATGAACGCCGGATGGCTGTGACCGAGGAAATGAATCCCCAGTCCACTGATCATGTCATATTTCACACTGCCATCGAGCAATTCAATCAGCGGCCCACGGCCTAAGCCCGAGGAAAGAATGGGGAAAAACAAAGCCCGCCCTCGCAGTGTTTCAAACTCCTGAACGGTGCGCAAGTACTGGCTACGGGCAGCGCTTGTTGACGGTCGCGGGCCTGTAATCTGCTCACGCCCGGCCACCAAGAGGTCCAGCAATTGTTTTTTTAAGTGGCTGACGCCTTCCGAGCGATGGAGCTTTGCCTGCTCAGTCAAGAGGGAGGCGTCGTTGAGGGAGGCCTGGTCGTCGGTGCTGCTGCTGGTGTTGGTCTTTGGAACACTCATGCGTAGGCTTTGGGATTCTCCCTCAAGGGTTATGGGGTTGGCGCGGGGTGGGTGGAAGGGATGAGGTGGCATGTTTTGCTTACTGCCCACCGTTCTAGCTTATCATTTTTTTTCTCTTTTCTAATGGCTTTTTTCACTTTTTCTTTTCTCAGCTGAGCTGAGCGGAGGCTCGCCTGTCGCTTGAGACGGCCTTTGTCTTGACGGCTGGCCTGCGGGACGTGAGGTTGGATTAAGATCCAGGAGGAGGCGATTAAGCTATTGAAACTACTCATTTTTTTAAAAAAACCTTTGCCTGAACCCCGCCCCGGACGCGGCGTGCTTTTTTCGTGCAATTTGCTTGCAAGCGCACTCTGAGCAGTGGGATGATCGCATCCATGAGTTTGCTACGCAACCGCCGATGGATCAACGCTGTCTCTCACTTGCCAGGGGGAGGCGGTGGTCTTTTTGCCCGTCCGTCCTTGAGTCAGCCTGGGTTGCTGTCAAGGCGTCTTAGGTGTCTTAGGTGTCTTATGACGCTGTGTGTGCTCGGGCTAATGACGGGCTGTGCTACGGAAAAAGTGGTGCAAGACGGCGCTGAGGAGGCTTTTCGCGAGGCTGAGGTGGACGTTGAGAGCGCCCATTACCAGATTGCGCTGGAAAAGTTGCGGGCGCTGAAAAACAAATACCCTTACTCCCATTACGCGGTGACGGCGCAGCTGAAGATTGCCGATGTTTACTTTTTGCAAGAAGCTTACGCCGAGAGTGCGGCGTCTTATGAGTCCTTCCGTGATTTGCATCCCCGCCATGAAAAGGCGCCTTGCGCCGCTTTTCGCGCCGCTAAGGCTTACTTTAAAGACTCCCCAGGCGACGTGGCGCAAGACCTCTCGCCGGTGCACAAAGCTTTGCTCGCTTACGAAAGTTTCCTGAGGCGCTATCCCCAAGAATCCCATGCAGGAGAGGCCAGACAAGACATCCAAGACGCCAAAGAATTGCTCGCACGCAAGGAGCTTGCCATTGGCGATTTTTACTTCAAACGTGAGTTTTTGGCAGCAGCAAAGCCTCGTTACCTGAAAGTGGTGGCAATCTACCCGCAATCGCGCTCAGCAGAGATCGCGCAGATGCAATTGCAAAAGATCGCAGCCACCGCGCCTACAGAAAGTCAGGCGCGGTGACCTCGACTGAGCAAACGAGTCGACCTTTCCCGTCCGCCCGCAATCCAGACTTGCAGGCAGCCATGGCCCTTAAAACTCAAAGTGCTCAGCCTTTTTTGGAGCTCACGGCAGCGGTGCAAGCCTGCTTGGATCTGAGGCAGTTTGCTCAAGCGAGCGCTTTGGTGGAGGCAAAATGGCTGCTCACGCCTCAGCACCCGCACTTGCTTTACCTGCAAGGCGTGATTGCTTATTTTCAAGGATCCTTGAAGCTTGCCATTGAGAAATTGTGCCAAGCCTTGCAACTCAACTCGACCCATACCGACGCTGCGGTCTGTTTGTCAGTGCTTTATAACGACATTGGCAAGTACGAGGAGGCAAAAAAGATCTTCGAGCAAGCCAATCACTCCGTCACCCACTCGCTAAAAACCGCAGAAGCGGAGATTCATCGTAAGTTTTCGGTCAAGCACTTGGAGCTAGCGGATCTCTATTTTCGTTATCGGCGCTATGACGAAGCCATTGAGGAGTACACCAAGGCCGCCCAGCTGGATCCTCATCACTTTGAGGTGCGTATTAAGCGAGCGAAGGCTTTTGCCAAAAAGGGATTTCTGTCACGGGCGGTGAGCGAACTGAACCTACTCAAACAAGAAGAACCTGGCCACCTGGCGGTGCGCATTCAGCTCGGTCTGCTGCACTTTAGTCAAGGCAACTTGCTTGACGCTGAGCTGGAGTGGGAGGCGGTTTTAGATTCCGAGCCCACCCACCGCGAGGCAGGGGCCTATCTGGAAATGGCGAAAAAAGCCCGCAGCAGCTAGAGCTCTCGACAACCACACACAACTACCCCTTCTTTCTCTTTCCCCTCAACTCCTGCTCCTGCTGACTTGACAATCGGAAAAACGACCTCAAATTACGGAGACTGCAGAAAACCTGAGGTTTTTTGAGTGTGCGGCGTTGGACTCAAAGGCTTCTTTTCCTTGAGGACCCCTCCCCGGACTCAAAGTCGTGCCCGGCCCAAGAGAGCAAAAACTTCCCTGGGCGGGAGGGAAGAGCGTTAGTGCAGTCTGAAAGTTTACGTAAGCCCAAAATGTCTTCCAAAATGTCCTTCAAGACCCAAGACGAAAGAAAGAGTGTTAACCGAAATTATGACGAAAAAAACCCAATCCTTTCAAGCTGAAACTAAAGAACTCTTAGCGCTAATGGCGCATTCGCTGTACTCGCACCGGGAAATCTTCTTGCGCGAGTTGGTGTCAAACGCCTCGGATGCCATCGAGAAGCTCAAATTTGAAAGCCTAACGCATCCCGAACTCGTGGATCAACACCAGCCCTTTGAAATTAGGCTGGAGGCTGACCCAGAAAAGCACCTCTTAAAGGTGCGAGATAACGGTATTGGGATGACGGCCGATGAAGTGGTGGAGAACATTGGGACGATTGCGCACTCAGGCACCAAGGCGTTCTTGCGCATGAAAGCCGAGAGTCAGGCCAATCCTGAGCTGATTGGTCAATTTGGGGTGGGTTTTTACTCAGCCTTCATGGTCGCCGATCGCATTCAAGTGCACACCCAGAAGGTGGGCAAGACGGAGGGGGTGATTTGGGAGTCCGACGGCGCAGGCACTTACACGCTGGAAGATGCTCCGCGCCCGGAAGGTCATGGCACGACTGTAACGCTGTTTTTAAAGCAAAAAGCGAAGCACCAGGCGGGGACGGTTACAGGTGCTTCTTTAGACAGTGCGACAGACGGTGACGACAGCGAGGTCACTCAGGATTTTACTGATTCCTGGACCTTAAAGCAGATCATTGAGAAGTACTCTAATTTCGTGGCCACCCCGATTAAAATGGCGGTGAGTCGCGAGAAGCCGATCGCCGCCCCGTCAGGCGACAAGACAGACGAGCATGCACACGAGCATGCAGACGACGCCAAGACCGAAACGGTGATTGAGGATCAGACCTTTAATTCGCAAAAGGCCTTGTGGCTAAAAAGTCCGCAAGAGGTCAGCGAAACGGAGTATCAGGACTTTTACCGCCAAATCAGCCGCGACTGGAACGCGCCTTTAAAAACCATTCATTACCGCGCCGAAGGCACGATGGAGTTCACGGCGTTGCTCTTTTTGCCCTCAATGCGGCCTTTTGATTATGAGTACCGCGACCGCAAGGGTGGGCTGAGCTTATACGTCAAGCGAATTTTCATTAAAGGTGAGTGTGAAGAGCTGCTGCCTGCCTATTTACGCTTTGTCAAAGGGATGGTGGACAGCGATGATTTGTCGCTCAACGTCTCACGCGAACTCCTCCAGCAGGATCGTCAAATTGGGCGGATGAAAAAAGCCATTACCCACAAGATCTTAGGCGCCTTAAAGGACTTGCTGACGCAAAGTCGCCCGGATTACCAAAAGTTGTGGAGTCAGTTTGGTAGCACCTTAAAAGAAGGTATTGCGCTTGAACCCGGGGCTTCAGAAAAAATCCAGGAGATTTGCTTGTTCCACAGCACGCACTCCGACGAGCTTACGACCTTGCAAGAGTACGTGGCGCGCATGAAGCCTGAGCAAAAGGCCATCTATTACGTAACGGGTGACTCCTTAGGTCAGCTGAAAAATAGCCCGTACCTAGAAAAAGTGCGCTCCAAGGGCCTTGAAACCTTGCTGATGGTTGATAAGGTCGATGCCTGGGCTGCCGATCATTTTCGGGAGTTTGCAGGCAAGTCGTTGCAGTCGATCATGTCAGACCAGTTGGATTTGTTGAGCGACAGTGAAAAGGCCGCAGAAAGTGATCAGCTCAAGGAAGCGGAAAGCAAGTTCAAGCCGCTCTTGCAAACCATGACGGAGGCCTTAAAAGAGCAGATTAAGGAAGTAAAAT
The DNA here is from genome assembly GCA_043732485.1 of Oligoflexia bacterium. Lineage (GTDB taxonomy): Bacteria > Bdellovibrionota > UBA1018 > UBA1018 > UBA1018 > JAYTHP01. The sequence continues at coordinate 29,661 of JAYTHP010000087.1, read as the reverse complement.
TATCCAAGCGACTGACCGACTCTGCGGTCTGTTTGGTCTCAGAAGGCAGTGGATCGGCAGCTCACATGGAGCGACTGATGAAGTCGATGGGGCAAAACATCCCGGTGAGTAAGCGTATTTTGGAGATCAATCCGGATCACCCGATTTACCAAAAAATGTTGCACCTCAACACCAGTCAGCAGGTCGATTGGACGGACTTGCTCTACCAGCAGGCGCTGCTCAACGAAGGCACCCCGCTTGAGAACCCACTGAAGTTCTCGCAGAAAATCTCCAACCTGATGCTCGCGGCGCAAAGGCAACCCGAAGCGTAGCCCGGTTGGCTGAGCGCCACGAGCAGAGAGCAAAAGTCGACGAGAGCAGCTGTACCCAAAAAAATCTCAAAAGCGGGAGCAGGAAGCGTTGGCGTGAGGAAAAGAAGGAGAGAGGGGTAGGCGTAAAACGTGACAAAGACGTTTTCCTGCCTACCCCCTGTGCCTGGCGCTATCGCGCCTCGCGGGATGGCTTTGGCTTCTGTTTTTTGGGTAGGTCGTAATTTTGACGACTTAACCTGAGACCTGACTGAGGGCGGGCTGAGCGGGACGCGACAGCCAACGCTTGAGCCGCTGGATGCGGTGCCGTCTTGCCGGTGGGCTTGAGCGAGGGGCCGCATCTGAGTTCTCGAACTGAGGCGTTTCCTCGCTTACAGCCTCTTCTGCGGGGCTAGCACTTTGTACGGATGGGTGGTCGCCGTCTACTCGCGTGAGCGTGGTATCTGGCTGCTTCGGCCACTTGAGATAGGCGTAATAAACCACTCCGGCTGCAGCCACCACCAGCACGCCGTTTCGCACGTAGCCTGGCAATGCTTGAGCAAATAGCTCCTTGCGCATCAGTTCGTCATAGAACGGCTGGGTGTCTTCAAGGCTCGGCTGAAACGACTCAAGGGCATCTTGCGACGACGACGAGATCAAATGCTCACGAAAGGGCAGTTTGTGTTTTTTCATAATCGCATGAATCGCTCCAATTTCCCTAGCGTGCTCCCAACCGTCAAGAAACCCGAGGTGCCTGTCGCTTTTGATGGGGATGAAATAGGCATTCTTGCTGATCTTACGCACCGCGTGATAGAGCGCCTTGGCATGGCGAAAGGACGCCTGCCGGTCGCCTTCTGCGTGGATGAAAATGACTGGCAAGTCGGTGGGAAGCTTGCTTGCTGAGAGAATAGCTTGCTGGCCTGCAGGTTGATAGCGCCAAAAGAGCGCTTTGGCGAGATAGGGCAGCGTCTGGTAGGAGCCCGGCAGCCAGGTGAGTAAGGGAACTGCTCGCTTGATTGCCAAATGAATCCCGCTATTGCCTGAGGCAAGTGCGCCTTCGAGGACCAGGGCTGAGATGTTATGAGCGCTTTTGGCAGCGTAGTTAATGACGGTTGCGGCGCCTTGTGAGGAGCCATATAAAATCAGGCCCAGCTTCCTGGGTGTGCTCGCAGAGGCCATAATCTCATCGGCACTGCGGCTAAGCAGATTCTGGCAGCTCGTCTGGCCTAAGTCCGCTGTAAAAGGCGAGGTGGGGGTGGCTGCGGTTTCGACCGGGTCGTGAGAGCCAGGAGTCAAGATGCGGTTACGGCGCAGGTACCGGCTGCTGTTTTCAGTATTATCCCCAAGGCCTGGCACGATTAAATAAGCGTTAGCCTTGTCTTGACTTGCAGGCTGACCCGTTACCGGCGCAGCTGAGGCTCTGCGGATCGTTCCGGCGCCTGAGAAGAGCGCTAAAAAAAGCAAAAAGAGAGACGGTAGGTTTTCTTTCATCATGACCGAGAATACTCCTTCAAAAAAAGTTATGCCAAGAGGGTTGGGGTGGCAGGTTTGACGGAAGAGCCGGGGCTAGATCTCTTTCTTTTACCTTTTAGCCAATCCGTGATGGGTGCAAGCAGCACACGGGGGGGGGGAGGAGTTGGGTGGAGGGAGAGACCGCTGAGTAGAGCCTTAATGAGATCTCAGGGCAGAGCTCGTGACTGGCGTACGCTGCCATTTATATAATAACTATTTACAATAGTCAAGTCTAGGTTGACTTAAAGTAATTGGTTTTAGGATGAATGCCCAAGCTGAGGGAAGGGTCAGGCAGAGTGATCAAGGCCTCTTTTGAGAGCCTCTCTGCTAGCCTCTCTGAGGGCCGCTCTTTGATGCACCTCCTTGAGGCTGCATTAAAATTGATAGACTTCATTCCAGAAATTCTTACACTCCAGGCGTCAGCCTGTCCGTTTTTGATTGTCGTCAACCTCAAAATCAGCTGCTTTTAGGTGTCGCCCAACAGATCTGCTCGTTCATCTGTGACGTACTCCTTCTTAAAAGAAGAAATCATTTTTTTGAGCTTATTTCATGCAACTTTACGAAAAAGACCCGAAATACGGGTGAGAGGTACTTTTTTCATCGCAATCTCCCCCGGGGTGAAGGGTAGATCACCCCTGAAGCGAGAGCCCGGTAGAGCAGAAAAATCCTCCGTGGGCGGCGGCGGCTCTCTCCCGCCACCGGCCCGCTGCTCAGGGCCCCGACAGGCCTGCGCTTCTTGCTTTAAAGGGCGGCCTGGTGCGCGAGCTTAAACCAGCGTAACCAGGGTCTACTCTGAGTCATTACGGGGCCTTTGACGGGAAGCTCGATGGACAAGCGGCTCATGCATTGTGGGCATTTTGCTCGAAAGGGGCGGTGTTTGCCTTCTGCCTGCTCCTGCTGGAGGGTCAGCATCTTGTCGATGCACGTTTTACAAATGAGATGCCCTGGAGTCTTTTGCGCCTCAGGCTCCTGGCTGGGGTGATCCGATCTTTTGGCCTGAAAGCCGCAGTTGGCCCTGACGAGCTGAGGGTAGTCAGGGCGGGCTAAAATCTCCTGCGGATGATCGAAGCAGCCGATACAGTGCTCACTGCGTTCGGCCAGCGTGAGGTCGGTGGGAGGCACTAGCCGGTAGTAGGCTGAAAGGGGTGTTTCTTTAGCGGCTCGTTTGGCCGACGCCTCCTGGCGGTAGCGGTATTGGTCGGCCAGAAGCACGGCAAGATTGATGGATAAAAGAACACCAAGAACAGACGCATGGTCGATCAACCGTCCTTGGGTCAATGCCCAGCTGATGTTGTTCGGATTGGAGAAATGCCTGAGATCCAGCCACAAGATTCCGCTTAAAGCGGCCTGATCTAGAAAACGATGCCATCTTGGAAAGCGATCCCGGAAATCTGTCCGAGCAAAAGGATAGAGCTCGGTGGGGATCGGTTGGATGAAGGCTTGCAGTGGCGGAAGGAGAGTTGCCGCGTTGGACGCAATGGCAGGCAGGGTACAACGATAGAACCATAGAGTTTTGACAGGCTCGGTGATTAGCAGGGTGAGATGCCCCGAGGCTGCATTGGCAACATAAGCGCTGAGACAAGAGCTTAGTGACGGTGCTGCTGCAGTCGCTCGAGATGGACTGATCAGGGCGGGAGCTAATAAAAAGATAAGTGCGGCAAGGAGAAGCCTTTGTGCCCAGGTGGGCACATTGCTTGTAAAACATGGATCAAGTCTTGGGGTGTTGCGAAAGTTTTTTGCCCTTAGGTTGATGATCATGCTCTTGTTTTCCTTTTTTTGCGTCCCGACAGGCGAGTGTCTGGAGGCTTTATTTTGAGTGCAATAGACATCAAGCTGCATTTTGCAACAGAAACTCTTCAACAGACAAACTGCAACACCCATGCCAGGTGCGGGTAGAAGGCACATTTTTGCAAGCGCGAGACGCTAGTTTTTTGAATTTTCGGGAAGCTTCAGGGGCAGGGTGGTGGGTGATGACGAGTCAAAGGCGGGCACGTGTCAGCCCCTTAGTCGACCCGCTGGCTAAGACATGAGCAAAGGCCTAGTGCAATTGACACGGTTTGCAGCGTTCAAGCGCTGCAGGAGCACAGCCCGTTGGCTGGCTGGCTAATTACTGCAGCCGGGGCTTCCCTCTCCCCCCTTTTTTTCTTTTCTTGCCCCCAAACGCTCTACCAGTCGCCTTCAAGCAAAGTCGGTGCTTAAGCTTCCAAGCGAAGAGGGGGGCGGAGGTAACGCTTTTTGGTCAAAGCCCTAAACTACTAATGGCAGTAGAGGACTTGAGCTGCGCCACCGGAATGACGCTTGCGGTTGCTGGGGAAGGGACGACGCTCGCTGTAGGCAGGGGAGCTGCGGCAGGCAAGGTGCCTAAATAGCTGCGAAACTCCTTAAAAATGGGATACTTAATGGGGTAATCATTTTCCTGTAAGATCACCTGCTTGGCGCACTGCGCTTGGAGGTTAATCACTAAGGGCGCCTTAAGGTTAGCCGTCATCAACTGAATATTCTCAGGAATCGTCAAGATGACAAAAACCGCAGCTTGGTGAATGGCTTCAAGCTGCAAATCTCTTAACTCCACGCCTGAAAGTTTGACGCAGTAATTTTTTTGGAAAAATCTCGGCTCAAGCAGCGGGAAGGCAATCTTCGGTTGGTCCATCGACTGTAACCAGATAATAAAATTCTCGTCTTGTGGATCTACCAGGCAAAACTCCGTCTGCTTAGGAAACCCCAGCAACCCTTGTTTGACCTGAATTCTTGCTTCAGGCTCGACGTCGATCTCACCAAAACGTCCTGTTTGAATGATCACACATAATCCCTTCTTGACTTCACCTTAAAACGACCCGATTTTAGCGGTTCCTGCCTTTTGTGACATGAATCGTCGCCTTACCCTAAGGCTGCGCCTCATTTCCTTGCGCCCCCTTTGCGTCGGGTGCTCTTTCCTTTATCATGCTTGGCGGCAAGGGAGTTTCCTAGTACTTTTTTTCAATCCGTCGTTTAAACGCAGGCATGTCTTTCGACGAGTTGCTGCGGCGCCCGATACATGACCACCGGCATCCGCTCATTGCCCTGGGCTCTTACGTGAGCTTAACTTGTTTTTTTTAATTCTTCAAATCTCCGGTGGCTTCCGCTAAAATGCGGGGCACGTTTGCCGGAGCATTGGCAGCCTCATGGTTTTGCTCCTGAATCGCTAGGTAGACCTCCTCGCGGTGGATTTTCGTCTCCTTGGGTGCCTCAATCCCCAGCCGCACCTGTTTGCCTTTAATTTGGACCACGACCACCTTGATATGGTCATCAATTGCGATACTTTCACCTAATTTTCGGGTCAATACTAACATAAGATCTCCATCTTGTTTTAGCCCCACTTCCGCTCGACTTCGGCATGCGATCCGAAGCCTCCGTGTCTCTCCTCAGCATTCCATTACCGAAAGAACGATTAGGCTAAGTCTGGTTGACTTGCAACTCAATTTTCAGCTTTGCGCAGTCTTTCTTGCCTGATTCTCCGTCTTCTCACCCTCCGCAAGCCTTGGGCGTGCAAGGGTTTCATGTTATTTGAGAAAATCTAATAGGGTCGGTTGTAAAAGTCTTTTGGAGCTGGCAAGCGAACTGCGAAAGACCGTCTCTTCTTTCCCTAAATCACTGATCACCTGCACCATGTCGGCGTCTTCTAACACCGAGCTGAGAGCGCTTTCGGTTAAATGGGTCTTCTCCAGGGCTGCTTGGGTCGACAGCAGGCCTTGAATGCGAGACCCGATTTTTGCTCGCACGGAGATAATCTTGGAATTAATCTGATCAAACTTCTCCAGCGTGTCCCGGATCCCGTCCAAGGACCCGGTGAGCAGGGAGATCCGGAAGTTTTGTAACTCATCAAAGAGGTTGACGTTTTCCGGGGCGACTGTGGGGATGCCTAAGGTGGGATCGCTGCGGGTAGGATGGGTATTAAAAATTTCATCGCCTGGGATATTCATTTGCAAGAAGACGCTGTTGGCAATTTCAAGCATCATTTGGCCTTGATCGCCTAAGTAAGCCCCTTCGGCATCAACGGCAGGCGTTTGCGTCTTAAAGCCGCTAAAAAGATAACGATCCCCGAGCCTGCGATTGCCCGCGGCCATGGCTTGTGAGATCAGTTGCGTGACTTCTTCAGCCACTGCAACTCTTGCTTCTTGGGTGGAGCTTGCGGCATTGGCTTGTCCGAGTGCGACTTCCTTGGCCCGCACCACAATTTCTGAGAGCTCCTCGAGCGCGCCGTCACTGTTATTAAGGAAAGATTCAGCGGTGCTAGCGTTCAGTTGAAACTGATTGAGGTTAACCGCATGCGTGCGCATCTCCAGTAGGCGGCCGGCGCTGGTGGGGGCGTCAGACGGGGTATTGATTTTCTTGAAGGTGGTCGACTGGGTCTGGAGATTTTCCAGTCGTTCGCGCCCTCGCTGTAAGGTGCCGCGCACTGATTCGTAATTGGAATTTTCCGTCACACGCATTTTCTTGATCCCCTAAGGTGCTCGTTTTCTCGGCTCTTACTCTCGCTTAGTCTCTCTCACTTAGTCTCGCTTGAGGGAAAGCACGGTTTTTAGTAAATCATCGGCCACTTGAATCACTTTAGCCGAGGCATCAAACGCCTGCTGGAATTGCAGCAAGTTGGTGGTTTCTTCGTCAGTGGAGACCCCAGAAATTTGTTCCCGCAACTTCCCGAGTTGCGTCACGATGTCTTTTTGCTGATTCACGGCAAAGCGGTTGCGTTGATGAGCGACCCCGATTTGGGTAACCATCATGTTATAGTGCTGATCGGCGGTGGCACTTTCTGAGGCAAAGAGTTTCGTATGCTGTAAGTCAGCAAGCTTAAGCGCCACGCGGTTGTCGCCTGGGGCATCAGGAGACAGCGCGGTTGCAATGTTGCTTGAGCTTTGTTGGAGGGCCGTGGAGAGCTCGAGCTGGCTTGCAGCCCCTTGGGTGTGCTCAAGCGCTTTGAAGAAATGGATCCCCGTTTTCCCTTGCGCAGTATACCCTGCCGCGTGGGTGGCGTTGACGGACTGCGTGAGCGTGAAGGCCAGCTGATCAAGATGCTGGGTGAGTTGCGAGACGGTGTGGTCGCGCACCTCCACCACCGCACCGATTCTGCCGCCTTTGAGGAGGTGGGTGACTTGCCACAGGGGATGACCTTCGTGCCGGATATCAAGGGCATTTTCTGGCTTGCCGTCTTGCAGGCGCTCTGGAGTGCGCTCGACCCTGAGCGGCTCCACGGTCTGCCCGACCACCAGCGGTCCGCCACCCGCGAAATCAACATTATAGTTTCCCGAGTTGTCACGGTGCACCTTGATGTCTACCAGACCTGCTAATTTTTTGGCCGCCGCATCGCGTTGGTCGAGTAAATCGTTGGGGGTGCCGTCCGTCAGCTGGAGTTGCTGGATTTTAACGTTCAGTAGGGCAATTTCTTGCGCCCCGGTATTGAGATCCTCAATGTAGCCTGCTAGCTGATGATCGAGATTCTCGCTCACCTCGCTGACTTCTTGGCGCAAGCGATGGAAATCATTCACCATCGCCTGGCTGGACTCCTTCGTGGCTTCGCGCAGGCTCGGGTTTTCGGGGTTTTCTGCTAAGTTACGAAATTCATTAAAAAACTTTGAGATGATGCGATTGAGGCCATCGCCACTCATTTCGTTAAAAATGTTTTCGATCTGCTGCAGCGCCACTTCCTTTTCTTCAAAAAACCCTAAGTCGCGTTGCCCTTCCCGGATCTGCTTTTCCAAGTACTGGTCGTTGACCCGCTCAATGCGACTAATCGAGGTGCCAGTGCCGATCTGGTTTTTACCATAATTGGCGCTGGGTTCCGTGGGTGAAGTGTGGACGCGTTGCCGGGAGTAGCCTTCGGTATTGGCGTTAGCAATGTTGTGACCAGTGGTGGCGATCATTACTTTGGAGGCTAAAAGCCCTGATCTGCCGGTATTGAGGATATTGGCGACACCCATAGCGTTGGTCTTTAGATTTCCTTCGAGAGGAGGCGCGCCAGGGAGCTTGAATCTTGGCGGTGACCTCGTTGATTGTAGACTTGGGATTTTTGCTGGGTTTCCCCCAAGATATTGCTCTTCATTTTTCCTAAGTGTTCTAGCGACTTTTCCACAAAAGCGGCGTTGTCTTGGTTTTGCAAGGCGATCCGCTGAGTTAAGATCTTTAAAGTCTGGAAGGTGACTTGCAGCGTCTCGGCCGCTTTTGGCTGGTCGCCTTGCAGCTCGATAATGATTTGCGGCAGCGTGAGGTTGGTGTAATTTTTCTTCCACGCCAACGCCAACGCCACCACCGCTTTAATGCGCGCTGATTCCGCTTGATGAATGGCCTCAATCACCGTTTGTTTGATGCCCGTTACGGAGCGAATCGCTGCTAAGTCAGCATCCACCAACGCCTCGCGCTCGGCGCGAATAGCTTCGAGCATTTGCCGGTGCAAACCGACCAGTTTTTGCAGCTGCTGGTAGACTTGAGTCACAACTTCATCCATGCGCCACCCCCCCCCGCTTTCTTTTTCTTCTTCCACTCTTTTGATCTCGCTTACTGTTTTGCGCTCCCGCTCCCTGCCTGTCACTCATTCTTTCCCAAAGCTTCGCGCTCAGCTTCGAGCTCAAACCACCAGGGGGTTTGCAGTCAAGGGGAGTGAGAAAGTTCAGGTGCGCGCGCGCGCCAGGTCTCTCAAGCGCCAGGTAGCCTGAGGTGGTCGTCCACGAGGCGATCAGCCACCGCATCGGCATCCACTTCGTAGGTCCCGCTGTTGATCTTAGCCTTCAGCTCATTCACTTTTTCGCTCCGCACTTCGGGGGCTTGGTTGGCGGTCGTCAGGACTTTGGCCATCTCCCTGCTTTTATTGGAAATTTCGGCCTGGGCCGGGGCTATTTTCGCCTTTTCGGGGCCGTCTGCCCCAAGCTTCACCACGGCCGAAGGAGAGGAGGCGTCGGTTCTTTTGACTTCAGCCGTCGATTTGGCGTTCTGGGTTGCTTGGGCTTTTTTCGGGTCTTTCGTACTGCTCACGCCAGCGGCAGGCGTGGGAGTTTTGGCTCCCGTCGTGTTAACGGGAGCGGTGGTCGTAGGGTTTACTTTCATGGCGCTCATCTCCTCCTTGATGAAAAATAATTTCTGGCGAGTAACTTACAGGACCCCCCCCTATTCTTATACCTTAGTGGATGATCACTGCGCAAGAGGGGGGGGGGTGAGACGCCTCCTAGGTCGCCTTGTGCTCCCTTTCTTACGGACTCTACTTTTTTACGTTTACCTTTCCTGATTGTAGATCTTTTGATTGCTCATGAGCGCCCTCGTAGAGCCTGATTTTTCCGCTTTTTCTTCCTGTGTGATCGCCTCTCATTTTAGTTTGCTGCATCTGATCTCTCTGTGATCGCGGTGCCTGCAGCTGCCTGCTGCTTGCTCACGGTCTGGCGCTCTTGAGCTTGGTTCTGGTAAGCCTGGGGCAAGCGAGCGCGAAAATCAGTCGGCGGCAGCGGCTCGGGCAGGGGGTCAAGCGAGTTGAGAATCTGATCGGCTAGCCCAAGCCTGCTCCCGCTACCTTGCCCCCCTCCTTGCTGATGGGCCACTTGCTGCGTCATTTCTGAATCCAGCATGCCCTGATAGAGATCAATGGCGTTAGAATTCATGCCCATCTCATTTTTGGGAATGCTTTGCCGCATGACTTGCATGAGGTAGTCGAGGAAAAGGGCTTCCATCCCCTGGGCGGCTTTTACCAGTTCAGGGTCGTGCTGACGCTGGGGGGGTGCGAGCGGCAGTCTGTTTGCGGGAGCAAAATCCCGCTCAGCGAATCGTGAAGGTAGGTCATTCTGGATAGGGGTACTCATACCGACACCCACGCTGTGCGATGGGGGGTAAAAAGCAACTGACGTAGCGTCTCGCATCCATGCGAGCTCTTAAGCGAGGAGGGTGACAGCAAGACATTTAAACCCGCCATCCTGGCAAGCCGCTGCATTAGTCTTGTTTCCTGGATGCCGCACCCTGGTTGCTCTTCCTTGATCACACGCTACTCCGTTGCTTGTCTTCCTGACAAACTTTTGAAAAACTATTGACTGTACTCGCACGCACCCTTGCACAGGCACTCGCTCGTCGTGTCCCTGGCTCAGCAAACACCTGAGCGCTTTGCTGTTTGCCAATTTTTTTTGCTGGTGCTAGATCACCTCTAGCACCGCTTGTAAGGCCCCTGCCTCCCGCAAAGCTTGCAAAATTGCCGTCAAATCCTTCGGCTGCACTCCCAGGGCATTCAGTCCCTTCACTAAATCAGACACCGATGCTCCCACAGCGACACCACCGCCACTGACCGGCTGCGGCTGCTGCTCTTTATCCCCCCAGTTGAGGGCAAAAAAGCGCTCAGGCTTACTGCCTTTCGGAGCCCCCTTAATCTCAATGGCCAGATCACCGTGGGCTAGCGCCACTGGCGAGATCTGGACATGCTCTCCGATCACCACGGTTCCGGTGCGCTCATTGAGCACCACTTTCGCCTTGCGATCGACGGAGAGATCTAAATTCTCGATCCGCGCTAAAAATTCCACCGGATTGCCCTCGTAATTAAAGGGTACAATCACGTCAATCGTTCCACCATCACCGGCTGAGGCATACTTGCCCCCGAGTTCCCCGTTAATCAGCATCACGGCGCGGGCCGCCGTGGTAAAGTCTGGGGCATGCAGCATCAAGCGATAACTCTTTTTAGTGGCAAAACTGTTGCTCACATCCTTTTCAATCGTCGCGCCTCGAATCACCCGGCCTACCGTCGGGAATCCCTTGCTTGAGCCGTCAATCAGCGCCCCTAACGAGACCATTCCTTGAGCCACCGCATACACCGCCTGATCCCCTGCCCGTAGCGGTGTGACGAGTAACACTCCACCTTCTAAACTGCTGGCATCGCCCGTAGAGCTCACCGTCACGTCCATGTGTAAGCCCATCCGAGCAAAAGGTGGCAATTTACCAGTCACAATCACCGCAGCCACGTTCTTGGACTTCACCGCAGGACTGTTTTTCATCTCTACGCCTAACTTCGAGTAAAGCATGGCAAGCGACTGGTTGGTCGTCTCACTGCTAGAATCTCCGGTACCTTTTAAGCCGACCACGATGCCGTACCCTATAAGATCATTCTCTCTTACTCCCTTAACGCTGGCAACATCTTTAATGCGAGCGGCGTAAACTATTTCAATACCTATCATTGATTGTCCGAGTGTTTGACTAAAAACCGTCAGGAGCATGAAGCGTAAGCAGGCACGATTACGTCTCAAGCTGTAGGTAGGCCGAGGAAAAAAAGGAGTGAAGTAGTAGGCGTTGGCGCAGAGCCAAACGGCTGGCGCCGTCACCTTAATGGGATATTTCGACACGGTAATCATAGAGTTTACTCGACTTGATAAAGTTATTCTCTTCATTTATTTCACCTGCTTGCAGTAGGCCTAGGATCATCACCACGCGCGGGGGGCCGTTCTTGTAAGCCACCTTTTTAAAAGCCCGCATTTTATAATTGCCGTTGGGATAGCGATCGAGGATCTCGGCCATCATCAGGTCGCCTTTTTTTAAATTCAGGGATGAAAAAATATTGACGCTATTACTACTACTCGTCTCGCCTGCGAAGGCCTGCTCTTCAGTCGTAGCTCCAGCACCAGCGCTGCTGCTTGGCTTGGCTTCGCTGCTACCGCCGGTGTCACTTGTGGGCGAGGGGGACGCTGCAAGCGGGGCACTGGAGGTGGTCTTGAGCTGGTCTTGCGCCTTTTGTCGGCCTGCATTCTTGAGGAGGTTTAAGCTTGCTTCGCGAAAGCCTGCTTGCTCCCATTCCAGCTCCTTTTCCCGAGGCGACAAGGTGGATTCAATTTCATGTCCAATGGCTTGCAGCAGCTCGCCTTCAAGCACTAGGGTTACTAGGTCCCCTCGGCTGAGGATGCGATTTTTGGTAAAATAATAGTTAGTCTGACCGGTGGAGGCCCAAAGCGAACCGTCACTGGCGCTTTCATCAAGAAAATCGACCTTTTGTACTCGCGGCTGCTGAGGCTGCTGTTTTTCGCGCCCCAATTGGGTGGGCTGCGAGGAGAGCTGGGAATAGTAACGCCTGGTGCCAGGCATGAGCCTGGCCAGCGTTTGGGTGGAGAGCAGCGGGCGGCTCATGGTTTCAGGGGAGTTTGGGAAGTGCGCGCCACTGGTGGCGTGGCTCTGGCCTCGCCCGAGTCTGGCTTGCCTTTGGGGGTGAGTGTCTGAAGGCACATGGGAGTAGGCAAGTCCTGCTGGTTCGCGCCGGGTGCTGCTGAGGTGCCTTCCTTGATCTGCGTCGTCTGGCTCTTCCGACAAAAGCACGCGGTTTTTTGCGTGCGCGTCAGCTTCGTTGTCCTCATCGTCGTCGTCGTGATCATCGTCTTTTTCTGGGTCAGATTTTGTAAGTCTGCTTGAGTTCTCGGGGGAGGGAGTGTTGGCTTTTGGCTGGGAGGGGGCGGGGGCTTGGGAGGGGCTCAGGGCTGCGGGTTGGGGATTTTTTGACGCATTGGGGCCGCTCGAGTCACTGCTGCCTCGCATTTTGGGGAAAGCGCAACTAGCGAGACTCAAGAGCAAGCAACTGCACACTTGGAGTGCGGCTTGCCTGCTTCGCCCAACCGGACTCACAACCGGACCTCAACCACGCCGCCTGCTTTGAGTTTTCCGAGCAGTTGTTTCTTGCGGGATAGGGTGCGGACGTGAATGTCTTTTTCAAAGTAGCCTGGTTCTTCGGCAAAGCCCTCGGTCATGAGCTTGATCAATCCGGCTCGCATCTCCACTTGTACGTGCGCACCGCGCTCAATATCAGGTTTTTTCTTCACCGCACTGAGCAAAAGCGGTTGGCCTTCCAGGAGAGTTTGGTGGGCAAGAAAGCCCGTGAGCGGTTCTTTCAGGGGGAAGAATTGATGCCTGAGACTGCGGTGCAGCCCTTGGGTGACTTCAACCGGGCTCACGCGAAAAAGACCCTCCGATAAGCCTTCGCCTGGGTAAATCTTGCGGGTAGGTAGGGAAGCTTTGAGCCAGGCTGTGATCTTGACGGAACCGCGCTTGGGGGGTTGCGACTGGTCGGGCTGCCAGCTAAAATCGACGCTCCCGCGGCCATCCTCGTTATAGACCTGCAAGGCGCGCGTTGGGCTGGGGAAGAGAGAGCCTGAGAAGTGATCACTCAGGACCGGCTGACCTTTGCCGCCAGGTGGGAGCCAGGCTGAGGCGGTCTGCCAGCGCACGGCGCTTGCAAAAACGATTTCTGCGCCCCCAAAATAACCGCGCAAGGAGGCTTTTAGAGCTTGCGCCAGAGCGTTAGGCACGGCAGGAAGCGGGGCGACCGGCTGCGTTCTCGCTCGGTCTCTGAGATTGTTTGTGACCTTTAGCGTACCCCCGTCCATGGCGCCGTCATTTTCCTCAGCACTGCCGCCCCGGTCACTCCAGGCAAAGCAGCGGCGGGGTGGGCTGCTGTGAGTGAGGAAGGCCAGGGTGATCAAAACGAGTGTAAGCCTGGCTGCCTGAGGGTGGGGAGCGGGAAGGCGACGGAGGGGGCGGGTGTGGTTGTTTTGCGTCATTCTTTTTGAGTTACTATTTGATATTGACCGTCGCCCCTAGCATCTGGTCGGCGGCACTCATCACTTTGGTACCCATTTCATAGGCCCTTTGGGTGGAGATCATATCGATCATGCTATTGGCAACATTGACGTTTGAGCCTTCTAAGGCGCCTTGTTGCACCATGCCTAGGCCGTTTTCCCCTGGAACTCCGGTTTGCGGGGTGCCACTTGCTAACGTTGCTCGGTACAGGCCTTCGCCAATCGCAAGCAGGCCTTGATTGTTTTGAAAGTTACTGATGGTGAGCTGTCCTAAGGAGACCTGCTCGGCACCGATGCCGGCCAGTTGTGCTTTGACCTCGCCGCTGCGATTGATGTTCACGGAGACGGCGTTCGGCGGCACGGTGATTTGTGGCAATACTTTGACGCCGCTTGCTAATTGTAAAACGCCTTGGGAGTCCAAGTGAAAGGCGCCGTTACGGGTGTAAAGCACCTCGCCTTGCGGGCTTTGCACGGGAAAAAACCCCTCGCCGTCAATCATCAGATCATAGGGGTGATAGGTCATCTTCGCTGGTCCTTGCTCGAAGTTCTTATGCGCAGCCCCGACTTTGACTCCCATGCCGACTTGCACGCCGACCGGGGTTTGACTGCCTAAGCCTAAACTCTGGCCCGGGGCCTTGATGGTTTCGTACATCAGGTCATGAAACTCGGTGGTGCCGCGCTTATAGCTGTCGGTATTGACGTTCGCTAAATCATTGGCAATATTGGCAATTTTAGCTTGCTGGGCTTCAAGTCCGGTGGCAGCCGTGGTCAGGGCACGAATCATAATTTACCTACTTCATTGACTTCTTTTGCGAGTAATTCGCCGTAAGTTTTGAGCGATTTCAGGTCGTTTTCAAACAAGCGATGGGCTTTAATCAAGGCGGTCATTTCCTCAATCGGGTTGACGTTCGAGCCTTCGAGATATCCTTGGTGCAAGGCGGTTTGTTGCGCCGTTTTGAGGTTGTCCTCGCGTCCTTGATTTTGGTATAAGGCGCCACCGACTTTTTTCACGGTTTTCAAGTCTTGAAACTCCACTAGCTTGACTTTGGCCACTAGCTCATCGCCTGAGTAGATCTCGCCTGAGGTATTGATCTTTAAGGAGCCCAGGCGATCACTCAAGGAAATACGACGGCTGAGAGGTGAGTCATTCAAGGAGGCCAAGGCTTCAGGGGTGTTAGGCGCTGTGGTGGCTAGCACCGGATGGCCCTCGCTGGTGATGAGCAAACCCTCAGGCGAGAGCTTTAAACTTCCTAAACGGCTATAACGCACTCCGTCCGGGGTGGCCACTTCGAGGAATCCTGGACCCATTAAGGCGACATCCAGGGCGTTATGCGTGGCGTGCAAATTCCCCTGCTGAAACAGCGTATGAGTGCCGTCAACCACCACGGCCGACTGATCGCGGCCGTCCAGAGGGTAGAAGTCTTTATCTTTAAACGAGCCACGGGGAATGTCTTGCGCCTGGTGCTCGCGCTCGGTTGCGGCAAGGTACTCGCGAAAGGTGGGGATTTCTTTTTTGTAAGCCGGGGTATCGACGTTGGCAAGGTTTGCCGCAATTAAATCGAGGTTTTCCGCTTGCGCCGCAGCTCCGGCAGTGGCAGTCCAAATTCCTGAACTCATCTTGTGGCTAGCGTCCTTTCCTGTTGTATTTTTGGCCGCGCTTCTGGCCTTGGCTTGCTCCAAGTCACCCCTGCCCCTCCCTCTCACCTATCTTTTCCCACAAAACGGCGGGCGGTTTGGGGGGCCCTCTTAGCTAGGAAATACAGCAAGCTTTATGCCATGGGAAAACGTCAGTAAAATCAGCACAAGCGAGCGTGGGAGGGGGGAGTTTTTTGCCTGCCTGGGGGGCAGTTTTTGCTGGGTGGGAGGCGAAGGCGAGCAGGCTAGGGCTATGGCTATGTGAAGACCCTTAGAACTGGAAGCCCACTTTGGTGCCCAGATAATTCATGCCTGATGGGCTATAGGCTCCCTCAAGCACGATCTGCAAGTCGATATAGGGTACCAGGAGGCTAATGCCGCCAAAAAAATGATACTCGCTTGCTTGCCCGCTCAGCGTGACCACGACGGGGGTAGAAAGCAGATTGTTGATGGTCGGGATGCTCGAGAGTGTTTGAAAGTTGGGAATGAGGTTGCTAAGGGGTGGTTTATTCAAAGGAATCGACAGCGAGAATTGCCCAGTGGTGTACTGGTAGCCTGCACCGATATAAGGCTGGGCAAAACTAAGCTTTTTTGAGATCACCAGCTGGGGTGAGAGCGTTGTGGTGTTCATGGTGAAGCTATAGGTGCTATAGCTCACCGCCAAGGAGTTGACGTTATAGCTGCCGCGCAGCGCCACCGTCACGCCACCTTCTTCGGTATCCTCCCAGACGACGTACTTGAGGTCGCCGCCGATCAGTAAGGTTGAGCCGATATAGGGTAACGTGGTGGGAGCAGGCAACACGGAAAGACCTAGCTCCAGGCGGTTGCTGATCCCTTTGCGCAGATGCAGCCTGGCTGAGGGAATAATCGGCAGCGTTACTCCTTGGAAGCTTGAGGATAAGTAAGAGTTCAAGGCGGTGCTGGGATGCACGAGCGTCGCTTCGATGCCGAAGCTAAAGCCAGGCGAGGTGCCTAGGGAAGCAGCAGGCTCGTAAGCGCGGTGATTCATACCAATGCCTACGATTTGTATGATGCCCGTCACCGCGGCCTCCGGAATGAGGGTGTTGACGTCAGGAAGCTTGAGATTGGTGAGCTCGCTGGGTAGGCTGATGCCGCCGATGGAGGTGGGCAGCGTAATGTCTGCCAGCGCTGGGGAGGAGGAGAAAAAAAAACTCAGCAGCGAGAGCAAGAAGAGGAGACGGCGTAGTAGTAGTAGTAGCAACCGGGAGGGGCGTGTTCCTTGGCGTGTCAAGGATTGCGTCAAAAAGCCTGCATTCCACCGCCACCGCTGGCAGGACTTGGTAAGGGGCAGCATGCCGGCATGAAAAGACTCCATGGTCTTTAATCGGTTGTCGAAGCGAGAAATTAACATTAAAGTAAGGGAGGGTGAGTTGGCGCAAAGAAAAGTGCCAAGACCAGGCGCTCGGGTCACTCAAAGCGCGCTTGAGGCTTTAAGGCTCAGACACGCTTTAGCCGTCAGTTTTTTGTTCCCCGCTTGTAAGGAAAGCCCCGTCATGCCGTTGCCGCCATTATCCTCACTCGATCGTCACTAGCACCAGGACCATGACCATGAAATTACTGAAAGCCCAGCCCTTGATTGCCCTCGAGCAAGCCCAATTGCAGCAAGACGTTGCGGGGTTTTGTGCGCGGCACGGGCGAGCGCCGCACTTGGCCTTAGTGTTAGTTGGCCAAGATCCGGCAAGCGTCTTGTACACTCGGCGCAAGGCGCAAGCGGCCGATCGCTTGGGGATTACCCATGAAACTAGGCAATTTCCTGTTACCTTGAGTGCCGAGGATTTACAGCAAACGCTCACCGAGCTCAATACCAACCCCCTGGTGGATGGCATTTTGCTGCAACGACCGTGCGCCAGTGCGCCCGAGTCAGCCTTAAGGCAGTGGATTGATCCTAGTAAAGACGTCGATGGTTTTCATCCCTGGCAGGCAGGTTTGCTCAGTTTAGGTCAGCCCTCGTTAGTCCCGTGCACGCCTGCTGGGATCTTAGGTCTCTTGCAGTTCTACCAAATCCCGGTGGCCGGGAAATTGGCCTGTATTGTTGGGCGTAGTCCCACGGTCGGTCGGCCGCTTGCTCATTTACTGCTGCAGGCTGACGCCACCGTGCTGCAGTGTCACTCGCGCACGCAAGGTCTTGCAGGGCTCACCCGGCTTGCTGACATTTTAGTGGTGGCTATTGGCCGCCAAGAATTTGTCACCGGCGCGATGATTGCTCCAGGCTGCACGGTAATTGACGTCGGTATCCACCCCCAGGGCAATGGCAAAGTCTTAGGCGACGTGCATGCGGCCAGTGTCAGCGAAAAAGCCTCTGCGCTCAGTCCGGTGCCAGGGGGAGTGGGGCCGATGACCATTCACTGCTTAATGAAAAACACGCTAAGCGCAGCGCAGGCGCGCGAAGCAACACAGCGGCGCACGCGGAGCTTGACGTGAGTAGGCGGCGCATTTGGATTGGCCGCCTGCTGGTGCCGTGCTTTTTTTTCTTCTTCTACTTCTTGTCGTTCCCGCAAACGGCAGCCGCGCGACGACGGCGAGGAACCACGACACCACCGACGACCGCGCCAGCCACCTCAAAACAGAGTAGGTCCTTGGCAGTAGCAGCAGTGGAGGACATTGACGACCAAGAGCGCGACGCCTTGCTGGCCCAAGAGTTTCCCTCAGCGCAAGTCTCCTATTATACGGAGAAAATCAAAAAGCTTGCCGTCGCCGTGAGTCATCAGTGGCCGCTAGCGTTCTTACCCACCCGTCAGCGGCTGCCGCTTGCGCACTTGCGGCACTTTGCGCAGCGCGATGCCTCTAAGAGGAGTGCCTGGCATTTGCGGCAGCAAGCTTTGGCTGAGAGGGGCAGCCTGGGAGGCGCGCTCAAGCCGACGCGTGCGAGGCGGGCTTTTTTTTCAGGCTTTGATCCCCGACCTTTTGGCTCGACTTTTCAGGCGGACGCCTCCTGGCCTGATCGTTTCACGCTCAGTCCTCGTGACGGCGCTAAACTGGAGGCTGAGCCCTTGTCTTCGCAGTGGGAGGAGCCTGCGCCGTTTTGGATCCAAGCCATCCACCATCCGGAGGACCCTGGTTATATCGGCATGGTGAAAGCGGTCTGGATTGCGCAAGAGTTTGAGCAAGTGATTGCACTCTTTGAGGATTTTGAGCGCTATCCTGAGCGTTTTGCGGGCATTCGCGGCGCAAGTCGGGAAGATCCGCAACCCGGCGTGCTGATTTCGCAAGTGGAGCGTGACCCGCCGTTGTTTTTTTTGCCGACCGTGCAGATCAAGCAAGTCTATTTCCGTGCGCGCGTGTCGCCTGACTTACAAATCTACCGCTATCAGCTGATCAGTGGCAACCAGACGCAAAGGTGTGACGGCTTGGTGGTGCTTGAGCGTCTCGGTGCCCAGTCGGTGCGCTTGGTGTCGTTTGATTTTTTTAAGTCCGATTGGGGGTTTTTAACCACTGCGGTGGGTTTTGAGCGCATTTGGCTGCAGGTTTTTGAAAACTTTTACTTCGGTGACCTCTTACTCAAGTTCAAAGCTGAGCATCCCACTGACTCAAAAGCGCAAACCGCAGAAGCAGCCAGAGCCGTCATGAGTGCTTTGCCTTTGGAGCTCCCGCTCAGTTCACTGGACGCAGCCTCAACTTTACCTTGGTAAGAGAGTCCCGGTTGGAGCGCAGCCAAGCCCCCGAAGTCATCTCGGGGTGGGGGGGGTTTAGCGTCTTGCTGCAGCTTAAGGGTAGAGGCTTATTGCCTTTTTTCTTGCAGGTGGGGAGTGGGTACAGCGACTGAGGGTGCAAAAAGAGCAGGTCAGTGCTAAGCCCTGGGCTGAGTGAGGAGAACGGCTGCTAGAGGACGGCAGGCGCAGGGTGTTTCAGGTTGCTAATTTTTGCCAGTTTCTACCAGTTTCTAAAAAGATAATTTCTCTAAAAAGCCTTGAGCTCCAGCGCTGCCTCGATGTAAGGTTAAAAAACAATGAAACTGAGGCAACCGTTTCAGTCAAACCATGGTGTTTTTTTAAATTTTTACAAGAGGTAAAGCTCTCTTTAGTTCACGGTCGCTACTATGCAAAATCATTCTGTTCTTCCTCCTTTTCAGCGCAAAAAATCTACTCCTCCTGCGACGCAGTCTTTAGCGTCGGCAGTCTCTGCAAATTCGTCTTCCGCAAGCGAGGCTCCGCTGCGTGGCCATCCGCCCTCTTCTTCTTCTTCTTCCTCCTCTTTTCTTGCACAAAACCAACTGGTTAAGATTTTTAATACGGCGCTCGTGGCCACTCAAGTTGCGAAAAAGCGGGATTTTTCCTCAGAAATGCGTACCTTAACGGAGAGTTCGGCTTTTCGCGCGATTTTGAATGCCGTGAAGCAGCTGTCAACCGCCCAAAAAGTCTCGGAGCGACAAGCCGCAGAAGAGGTCATTCATACCTTCCGTCAATTAGATGACATCTGGGGAGAGTTCGTCTTTACCGAAGGACTCGATAAACTGCGTAGTCAAAAAAGATAACCCCGCGGGCACTAGCGTGATCGGGGCGTCAAGCGAATGACCGTCGCTGCAAGCTTACCGTTGTTTCAGGTGCGCAAAATAAATTCCCACGGAATGCGCACTTTTTGATCCCGCTCCAGTAGACCTTGCGGTGGGTTGGGAAACGGTCCTGCGCGGTTAAAGGCTGCGACCGCTGACTCATCCAGCTCATGGAGGCCTGATTCGCTGAGCACTTGCACGTTGGTGATCACGCCCTGGGGATTGAGCACGACCAGGATCCGGGTGCTATGCGATTGATCGCTCGCTAGGCCCCGGCCAGATTGGAAATAGGTCAGCAGGCGCGCTTGTAAGAGCGGGCGCCAGGCGTGATCGAGGCTGTCTCGGATCCGCTGAAAATAACTGAAAAAAACGAATTCTTTGGTATTGAGCAAGGTGCGATCGCTCTCGGCCACCCCTTCCAGGTAATCCTCGGCGGCGCTTGCAAAAGAGTGCTCCGCTGCAGCAGGGGTGTTGGGCGTTGTTCTCGTTTTTGTTTTTGTTTTCGTTGTCATCGGCGTTGTCATTGAAAGATCAGTGTTTTGTGTAGCTTGAGCAGGGGTTGCTGCCGCCGCTGTTGCTGTTGCGAGGGGGGTGAGCGGGGAAAACGGCAAGGCGAGGGCTTTGAGCGAGGGGAGGCGCTGGCGAGCAGCGGGATGAGCGCCTGCTTGAGAGCGGCGGTATTGCGGGTGCTCCACACTTTGGTCGCGCTTGCCTAAGAAAACCGGCTGATCGTTGCGTTTGGGCTTTTCGAGTCGGTGCAGCGGGGTGTCGGTTTCAGCGATGCGGTTGAGCAGCCTGACTGGCACACTGGTGGGCTGCTGGCGGGGGGTGGACGAAGGTGGGTTAGCCGCGGGCATAACTTCGTAAGGCCTGAGAGTTACTGAGAAACTCAGTAAGAGCAAAAGACAACAGGAAGCTGCGTGCAGCAAAAGTGATTGAAGCAGTGAGCGAGTGAACAAAGAAAGTAAGCCCCCTTAGGAAGGCTTATCGGCTCGTTGTGGGAGCTTCTTGACTCCCCTCATGTCCGTGAACAAAAACATCTGTGGGGGGAAGGGGGGGGGGTAAAAGCGGGAGTAGGAAAAAAGGACCGCGGGAGACGGTGAGCGTTGTCTTCGTCTTTGGCTCTCTGACTTCGCGGTTACTCGCGGTCTTCGTTGTAAAAGTCAAAGGTGGCTTGTGAGCCCCCTTGATCGCTGGTCTTGCTTGAGCTGGTAGGCTCGGTGCCTTCGATAAAGGCTTCTTGAATAGCGTTACTCGGTCCGGGCTTCACCGCTTTACCGGTATTGGCGTCAATCGAGGCAAATACCACGCCGGGTGGCACGTTGAAGTCACTTTCGGCGTAGGAGGGGACCACTTCTTTCATGAAATTCACCCAGATTGGTAAGGCAGCTTTTGCGCCAGTTTCTCCGGGTCCAAGCGTTTTTTGGGTGTCATAGCCGACCCAGACCCCGGTGATCACGGCCTTCGTGAAACCCACGTAAAGGGCATCGACCGAGTCATTAGTGGTGCCAGTCTTGCCAGCCGAGATGCGTCCTAAGGTCTTAGCCTCATGCCCGGTACCAAAATCTACCACTTCTTTCATGAGGTGGGTCATGACGTAGGCGACCCTGGGATCAAGCACCTGGTCGGGGTCAGAAGGTTGCGGGAGTTTCGGGAACACGGCCTTTTGTCCCTCCGCGCGCCGGACCTTGGCGTCATTGGAGGCCGTCGTTGGCTCCTCCTCGCCTGGGATCTTCGAGTCGGCTAAGTCCGGGAGGGAGGGGGGCAGGTTGGGGTCAGGGGAGGGCGTCGTAGCCGCGCTTTTTTGCGGGGAAACTTCTTCTAAGGTCTGGCCCTCCTGGCTTTGAATCTGCTGAATGAACACCGGACTGAGTTTGCGACCGAGCCTGGGAAAAAGTGCGTAAGCTTTGACCAGATCAAAGAGCGCAATGGAGCCGCTGCCTAGCGCGATGGAAAGATCGGAAGGGAACTGGCCTGCAATACCTAAGCGCTTGATGTAATGGAGTAAATAATTGACCTGAATTTCCTGCACGATCTTAATGGTCGGGATGTTGCGGGATTTAATCAGCGCCTGCCTGAACACCGTGTCGCCGTAAAACTTCGACTCATAGTTATTCGGACGCCACGACACGGCGCCGCCTGAGTCTTTAAAGACCAGCGGAGAATCGACGATGATGGAAGCAGGCGTGAAGCCTTTTTCCAAGGCTGCGGCGTAAATAAAGGGCTTGAAAGCCGATCCGGGCTGCCTCATGGCTTGAATGGCACGGTTAAACTCGGAGGAGGAAAAATCATAACCACCGGCCATGGCCACTAAGTTGCCGGTTTCTAAGTCAAAAGAAATCAAAGCGCCCTGTACCTGCGGCCGTTGTTCAAGCGCGACGGATAACGTCGGGGTCGAGTTCTCAGCGGCAGCGCCGGGAAACCCGAGGCCGCCGCCGCTTTCTGCTTTAAAGGTCATTCTTTTTTTAAAATCAGCTAAGTGCAAGGGCCGCACTAAAATCACATCCCCGAGCTTAAACACCCGCGCAGGTGAGCGGGGCGGAGGGATGTAGACGATCGGCTGCTTGTCGTCTTCACTGCGAGCGGGCTTAGCCCACAGCATGTCGCTTAACGCCAGTTCCGCTGCAAACGTTCCTAGTTTGAGGTGGGCGGTTTTTTTAACCGCATCAAAACCAGTCACCACTGCCCAGTAATCGGTTTCTTCCAAGCAATCAGCGTCTTGCAAAAACCCGGCTGCGCGCAAGGATTCTGCTTGATCAAAGTGGCCATCGGCCATCAGCGAGTGAAAGCGCAGGCGTTGGCTGATGAATTTGTTTTTTTGCTGGACTAAGAACTTCTCAATCTCCTCGAGCGTGGAGAGGTGTTGGGCGACCCCGCGGTAGCCCAGGCGCTTATCCACCGCGCGCAGGCCATCGCTCAGGCTTTTGGCAGCAGCCAGCAGGTGCGAGGGTTGCACGGGCACCTTCACGGTGAGCGCATTTTCGTAAACTGCCTTTTCTCCGAACTTCTCGACGAGGTATTTGCGAACAAATTCCACTAAGTACGGAGAATACTTCTTGTTCAAGTCTTCTTCCAGATAGATGGTAAGCGGCTGGCGAACGGCTTCGGCCATTTGTTGGGCCGTAATGAAGCTGTTTTCTAACATACGTTTTAGTACGTAGAGTTGACGCTCTTTGGCTTTTTTCGAGTTCATGAGCGGGCTATAAATGCCCGGGGCTTGGGGCATGCCCGCTAAAAGGGCCGCCTCGGCGATCGTCAAGGCGCTGACGTCCTTATTAAAGTAAGCGCGACTGGCGGCCTGCACGCCGTAGGCCCCGTGGCCGAGATAAATTTGGTTTAAGTAGAGGTAAAGGATCTGATTTTTTGAGAGGTGATGCTCCAGCCTGGTCGATAAAATCACCTCTTTGAGCTTACGATCCAGGCTGCGCTCCCGGCGCTCATGGGTCGGCAGGAGTGATTTTGCCACCTGCTGGGTGATCGTACTGCCACCTTGCACCACGTGTCCGGCTCTAAAATTAGCAATCCCTGCTCGCATAATACTGAAGAGATTAATGCCTGAGTGCTCAAAGAACCGATCATCCTCGGCTGCAAGAAACGCCTGGATGAGATGGCTTGGGATCTTTTCAAAAGGAATGAGGTAGCGCCTTTCCTTGTAAAATTCACCAATTTCAATCGTTTGATCAGCGTGTTGCGCTAAGATGCGGGTGACCCCTAGCGGCTTGTAATCCTCAGGCTTGATCAACTCCGGCAGGCCTTGCGAGAAATAATGATACAAGGCAAACACCGCACCTACACCCAAGACGGCACTGAGGCCAAAAAACAAGCCCAGTCGACTGAGCAACCAAAAAAATTGCCCCACAGGCCCCCGCCGTCCGGAACCTCCTACGCCCCAGATCGAGCCGGAGTGAGGGGTGTTGCTCTGGGACGACTTTAAAGGTGGACCTGGTTCAAAGATCACTCATAGGCTCCTATCGATTGGATCACGGCGGGCAATGCTTTTTTCATCGCTTGCTTGCCCTTAAATAGAATATCACTCATTTTTTCAAATGCCAACCCGTCGATGCCCTTCAAGTCAGGACGAATTCTGACCAGCGACGACAAGCCTTCGCCTGCCCGCTCAGGATCACCACTGACTGCAGGCTCAGTTTCAATGACCAGCACTGGCCCAAGGTGCAAGGACTGCGCAAGGCTTGGCAGCAAAGAAGGGGGTAACGCAGTGCGGGTTAGGGGTTGCGCTTGCTCTGGACCGGTTGGCGCAGGCGCCATGATTTTTTCGAGCAGCTCTTTGACTTCCCCACTGCGCAACGCCGTCAAGGTTTTGCCGTCTTCTTCAAGCTTTTCTAAAATAACTGGCAAGTGCGCTTGCTCAAGCTGCCAGCCGCCGCCGCCATCTCCAAAAATGGCCTCAATCGCTTGCTCGAATTTCTCATGCCGCCAGGTCCGACTCCAGGTGCTCAGCGAATAGTGCCACGTCGGCTGAAAGGTCTCAGGCTTGAATTTTAACAAATCCCACTCAAACTGTCCGAGCGTCTCATTTTTAGCGTAAAGGGCTGCAATCAGTGCGCCCATCTCGCGACCCATAATCGCAGCCACCCTGATTTTTGCCTCTTTCAAAGCACGCAGCACACCTATGGCCGCAAGCCCCTTGGCCATGCCGCCCCCTAAGACCAAGACCACCGCGCCGGGTTGATGCTGAAACACTTTCTCGCCTGGAAGCGGAGCAAGCGGCAGCAGCTCGGGGAGCGGTGAGGCTTGCTCCGCGGTAGCGGGGTTGCCTTGCGATGGCTCGCCACCGCCTGTCGTCTCGCCCGTGCCGCCGTCTTTTTTGGCGGTCGGGCTTAGCGCAGACCCTAGGCGACTGCCTGGGCTCAAGTTTTCCGGAGTTTTGGAGGCGCTACTGCAGGCGCCAAAGCCCAAGACGAATAGCATCACGCTCGTCTGGCCCCAAGCGGCAAAAATAGGTCGTTTCATGGTAAGCTCTCCTCTAAACTCCCGCTTAAACGCCAGTGCGCCAGAAACTCGCGGTTACCTTGGGCGCCTTGAATCGGTGATTCCATCACCCCTAGCCAGCGCAAGCCGATACTTTCTCCAAACCGGCGCACCTTTTCCACCACCTGGGTCTGATCTTCGCGACTCTTCACCACGCCTCCTTTGGGTAATTTTTTCACTCCTACTTCAAACTGCGGCTTAATCAACGTCACCCAATCGGTGTCGGGAGTGGCAAAAGGCAGGAGTGGTCCTAAAATTTTCTCAAGCGAGATAAAGGCAACATCAATGACGATGATCCCCACAGTTTCCCCCACCTGCGCAAACTCCAGATAGCGCGCATTGATGCCTTCTTTCACCACCACCCGGGGGTCAGCCCGCAAACTCCAGGCCATTTGCTGCGATCCCACGTCAATGGCAATGACCTTGCTGACGCCGCGCAGCAACAGGCAATGGGTGAATCCCCCTGTTGATGCTCCTATATCTAATCCCACTTTGTCTTGCGTGACAATTTGAAACTGCTCCAAGGCGGCCTCAAGTTTCAAGCCGCCGCGGGAAACATAAGGGTGGTCCTTCCCGCGAATTCTCAGTTCGGCGGTTTCGCTCACCAAGGCCCCAGGTTTTAACACCGGCTGATCGTTGACCAAGGCTTGGGCATTCATGATTAAGCTTTGGGCTCTTGCCCGGGTGGGAGCAAGCAGTTTTTCGACAAGGAGGTGATCTAAGCGTTTTTTCAAAGTCTCAAGCCTTCCGTGGTAGTCAAGCGAGGCCTCTTTTCTCTCTGGGTGTGAGGGGGAGGAGAGAGAGAGAGAGAGAGGAGGGGTAAAAAGGAGAGGAGATAAGCCAGTGGGGAAAAGACAACAGGCTGGTCTGGCGTCGGTCGTCAGCGGGGTGAGCGGCTCACCAAGCAGGGTTTGCGTTCAAGAGTGGGGGGGGGGGGTGTGTCTGGGGTCAAGTTTTAGCCTGCGGTCGAAGGGTTTTCCGAGGTCTGGCTGGCTGACGCCGGACTGGTTTCCCCGGCTTTCATCAGCGCATCGACTTTCTGCTCGGCGGCGTTTAAGTACTGATGGCAAGCCTGACTTAACCTTACCCCTTCTTCAAATTGGGCAAGGGAAACATCCAGTGCTAAACTGCCATTTTCTAGGTTTTTAATCACCACCTGCAGTCGCTCCAACGTGCTTTCAAAGTCTAAAACGGTACTCATAGGTGTGGTAGAGTTTATCATTCTCGCCTACAAAAGAACAATGAAAACTCCGCCTCAACGACTTCTACCTATGGCTGGACGGTTCTTGCCGTCAAAAAACGAACACTTTTTAAAGCCTTGGGCAGTCCACGCTCGGTCCTGGGGTCGGATCCCCAGCCAATTGTTCTCCCCCTTCGTCCCCCTCATTGGTCCCCTCCATGCGAGCCGATCTTTCTGGGGGGGGGATGGATAGGGGGGGTTGAAGTCGCGAAAAGGGGGGGCCAGTGGCTGGGCCGTGACCAGGTTGCTGCGCCTTCGCGTGAGATCCCTTTTCAGTAGCGTTGATTGTTGTGGTTTCGCGCGAGCAGCGTTAAACTTTTAAGAGGGCGCGGAGTCTTGCGTCGTAAATTTTCACTTACGGAGAATGTGCTCATGTCAAAAGTGCTTATCGTTTATTGTCACCCGGATCCAAAAAGTTTTAGCCATGCCATCAGGCTGCGGCTAGAAGCGGAGTTGCAGGTACTAGGGGCCGAAGTCCGAACGCGGGATTTGTATCAGCAAAAATTTGACGCAGTCTTAGACGGCGAGGATTTTGCCACGTTTCAAGCAGGCAAGGTGCCAGCGGATATCCAAGCCGAGCAAGCAGAGGTGCGCTGGGCCAATCGGCTGGCGTTCATCTATCCCTTGTGGTGGTTTGATCGCCCGGCACTGCTCAAAGGCTATTTTGACCGAGTCTACAGCTATGGCTTTGCTTTTCAGTCGTCAAGTCGCGGGCTTGAAGGCTTACTCACTCAGCCTAAGGCGCTCGTTTGTATGACCACGGGCTCTCCTGAGGTCGAACTTAATCAGATCAGCACGTCGATTCCTAGCGCGATGAGCGAAGGTACGCTGCGATTTTGTGGCGTTCAGCACGTGGTCTGGAAAAGTTTTTTTAATGTGGTTAAGGTCAGTGACGGCGAGCGTAAAGCGATGCTTGAAGAAATTCCGGCGCTTGCAAAAACGCTCTTGGGGTAGGTGAGCGTAAGCGAATTGGGGGCTACTCGCTCTCTTCTGTTCTTTTTTAGCTCTCTCCTTGCTTTAGCTAAAGGTTTTGGAATGTCTTAAGTCAGGCAGCAATGACGAGAAAAACGTGAGTAAGAAAATCTAAGACGCTGAGGCAACAAAATAATCATTGAGAACCGCATAATCTCTCTCCGTTCTTGATCGTGTCAAGAAATTTCCCTCCTCTAAGAGAACTCTAAAGTCGCCCTCTGCCCCGCGACTCTCGGTTTGATTGGCTAAGCGCCGCAGGGAAAATGTTTCTTTTAAAAAAGTACTTTGTGAGGGCTTGGATTTCAGGCGGCCTGGGGGATTTTTTTTTCTGGTGTTTCGCGTTACAACGAAAAAACAAGAGGGTGAGAGGGCATAGGCGCTTGCGGTAGGGAGGTAGCGGGAGGGGGTTGCAGCCGAAGGTGAGAAAACACGAAGCTGCAAGACCATGAAGCCATCAGAAAATACAGCAGAGGAGTGAGTAAGACGTGCAACACTTGAGTCGGATCGTCGGGCGTGAGCGGGAACTGCAGCAGCTGCGATGCTGCTTTAAAACGGGGCATCACGTGCTGATTGAGGGCCCAGTAGGGGTGGGGAAGACGAGCCTGGGACTTGAGATGGCAGAGCTCTTCGGACGGCCGTTTTTTCGCATCGACGGTGATCCGCGGTTTACGGAGCAAAAGCTGGTCGGCTGGTTTGATCCGCCGCAGGTGATGAAAAGCGGCTTTACACCCGAGGCTTTCGTGCCAGGACCTTTGCTGCAGGCGATGGAGCAAGGCGGGGTTTTATTGCTCAATGAGCTGAATCGTTTACCTGAAGGCGTCCAGAACCTCCTGTTACCGGTGTTAGATGAAGGGGTGTTAATGGTGCCTAAGCTCGGGCAAAAAAAGGCTCACCCCCAGTTCTGGGTGATTGCCACGCAAAATCCTAAGGAGTTTACCGCCACCACCTTCTTGAGTGAAGCGATTTTGGATCGCTTCGAGCTCATTGTCCTGAATTATCAAAGCGAGGCTGAGGAGATTGCCATCCTGACCCAAGCCGTGAGTGATCCTACTGCAAGTGTGGCTGACGCTACTGGGTTGATTGCGCTTGCGGTTGCGCTGGTGCGGCTGACGCGTCGCCACCCCTCGGTGCGGCGCGGGGCATCGCTGCGGGCTGCCATCAGTTTGGTCGAAATCACGGTGAGTTTGATGGAAGAGTCTGCGGGGCCCAAGGATTTGAAGCCCGAAGCGGTCAAGCCGCAGGATCCAGCGTTACTGACTCCCGCTGCTGGGATTCTTGGGGCGTTATCGCTTGAAGCGGCGTTTCGTGAGGCTGCAGTGATGGTGCTTGCCAATCGTATCGAGATGGGGGAGGAGAGCTCGTACCTGTCTGGGCGGGCGGAGTTTGAAGCTTGGGTGAACGCCTGGGTGGATGAGGTCTTGGGGCTCAGTCGCGGGAGCGGGCTTGAGCAAAAAAAAAAGAGCAGCAGCAGCAGCAGCAGTCCGTTGAGTCGTCCCAGCAGCTAAGTCAGAGGCAGCAGAATGCGTCAGCTCCTCTCGCGCGAGCACCGGACGGGACGGCGCCCGCAGTGACTGGCCTGGGAACCAAAGCCGCGCAAGACTTATTTAGCTTCGCGCGTCCTGCTGCCGACCCCGCCGTTGATCCCTTCTTGAGCAAGCCGCAGCAGCCGCTGAGTCGCAGTCCCATGGCTTCAGATTGGGGGCTGGTGGGTTTTTTTGATCGTGATTCTTCGCTCGAGTGCAATCGCAAGGCGCAAACGACTGAGCCTGGTCCCACTCAAAGTCCAGCGTCCGGGAGCTTGAAGGAGGAGGCTACTCACAAGCTAGTTGCAGATTTTGTGAAAGTCTACCAGCGTGCCCTGGAAAAGCATGCTGCTGGGCACATCGAGGTCCAGCAAGCGCAACAGGCGGCAATACAGCAGATTTTGCGTCAGGCCCGCAAGATGCGGCAGCAAGCGGTAGCACCCCAGCGGGTGGAGGCTCAGCCCTGGGTCAGTGGCGCAGACGGTGAGTGTGAGCTTGCGTTTGAAGAGATGCTGGAGCAAGGGGGCTTAGCGGGGGCTGAGTCGGGCTCAGGCGGTGAGCTCTGGGTGGAAGTCAGCGAAGAGCGAGAACGCGGCTTGATCTTGTGCGTGGATGCTAGCCTATCGATGCGAGGCGAGAAGTTGGCGCTCACGGCGGTGGCTTTGGCGGTGATTTTACAAGATTTTTATTTCCTGAAAGTGGGCCTAGTAATTTTTCAGCACCAGGCGAAAACGATTCAGGTCTTCAACCAGCGGCTTAGCCCTGCGGTGGTGGTGCGGCAGTTTCTTGAGCTCGCTAGTCAAGGTTACACCGATTTAGAGCAGGGCTTGAAAGCCGGGCTCCGGATGCTGCGCGCCGCTCGGCAAAAGGAGCGCGGCCTGAAAGTCTCACTCCTCCTCGTGACCGATGGCCAGTACACGGCTGGCAGAAATCCTATTTTTCTGGCGGCTTCTTGCGCGCCGCTCAGTGTCTTGCAGTTGGTAGGCAGCAGCGAGGGATCAAAGGATCAAGGCTTGTGCCTTGAGCTTGCGAGGAGGGGTTTAGGGCAGTTTTCCCGCGTCGATCACCTGCCGCACCTGCCCCAAGGACTTAAAGCGGCCGTGAAAGTGCTCTTGAAGTAAGCGCGCTGGCTTGGCGCTCAGGCCCACTAGAGAGAAAAAAGGGTGCCTGAGGCATTTTTTGGCTCTCCACTCGGGTCACGCAATATTAGCCGACTGTCGTTTGATCCATCAGCTCGGCAATGTCCAGCACCCTGACCTTGTCGCTCATTTGTTTTTCCTTGATGCCATCCGTCAGCATGGTCATGCAAAAAGGGCAAGAAGAGGCGACAATATCAGCTTGAGTAGCCAGAGCCTGTTCGGTGCGAGCGATGTTAATGCGCTTACCGGTTTTCTCTTCCATCCACATGCGACCGCCGCCTGCCCCGCAACACATGCTGTCGTCG
>JAYTHP010000086.1:0-1363 GCA_043732485.1 Oligoflexia bacterium | reverse complement strand
TTGTCCGCAGGATTTAAGTCGGGAAAATGATTCGGCGAAAAGAGTCCATGGCGAGCGCTAAAGAGAATACTCGACTGATTCGGTTCTATTATGCTCTTAGCAAGAGCGCGGAAAAGAACGGAAAAGCGCGAAAAACCAGCACTCGTGTGGAGTCTACGCAGGGTCCCAGGTTCCATTCAGTCTGGCTCCCTGGTTTAACCCCATGATCACCCCTAATAGAAGATTAAAAAAGTACACTATTATCTCCGGCCAAAGGGGCAGATTGCAGCGCTTTGGGATGATCACTGACAACGCTACCCTTCCACCCGTTCCCTCCTCTCTTTCTTTTGCTGATGCATCCTGTGCGCCTCTGGCTGTGAGGCAGGGTTGCGCCTTCGCCTTTCTTTCTTCTTCTCGGTGGTCCTTCTGATGGTTTTTCAGGATCCGCTTGAGTCTCTTGGGCTCTTGGGAGATAAGAGGGATAGGTATTAAGAGGATCAGATATGAAGATGACCACCGCTCAATTGACCCATTTAGCGTATCGCCTCAGGATTGCGATTCTGCAGATGATCACGCACGCCAAATCCGGGCATCCTGGAGGCTCGCTGTCGGCGATTGACGTCATGACCACGCTTTTTTTTAGTGAAATGCGGGGGATCGAGCGCACCCTGCAGCCGGTTCCTACTGGCAATGATAGCGGCGGATTGCTGCTCCAGTCTGGCTTGCGGGATCGTTTTATCCTCTCCAAAGGCCATGCGGCGCCTGCTTTATATGCGATTTTTGCAGAATTAGGCTGGATTGCGCGCTCCGAGCTGAGCCAACTGCGCGTGCAAGGCAGTAGGCTGCAAGGGCATCCCGATTGTGCCAGACTACCCCAGGTGGAGACGTCCACCGGGTCCTTAGGGCAGGGACTGTCGGTGGCGTTAGGGTTAGCCTTAGGTTTACGGCAGCAAGCTCCTGAGGCGCGGGTGTTTTGTTTGTTAGGGGACGGAGAGATTCAAGAAGGGCAGGTTTGGGAGGCGGCTTTGGCGGCGTCCCATCACGGTGTCTCGCAACTGTGTGCCATCATCGATTGTAACGGCGCACAGATTGATGGACCGGTGGCGCAAGTCATGAATCTCGAGCCCTTGGCGGCCAAATGGCAGGCATTTGGTTGGGAAGTGCAAGAGTGCGCGGGGCATGATTTTGCACAAATCAAGCAAGCCTTCCAAGGGTTTGCTCCTCATCAGCGGGCGCAGCAAACCCGCAAGCCTTTTTGTTTGCTTGCGCGAACGGTGAAGGGCAAGGGAGTTTCTTTTATGGAGCATCAAGTCGGCTGGCACGGGGTTGCGCCGACGCTTGAGCAATTAGCCCAAGCGGTGGGGGAATTAGAAAAGGAGATGAC
>JAYTHP010000085.1:0-4849 GCA_043732485.1 Oligoflexia bacterium | reverse complement strand
GCAGCAGCAGCAGCAGCAGCAGCAGCAGCCTGCGCTTTTAACGCCGCAAGAGGCAGCAAGTGGGACCGTCGAGCCTCAGGACGCTGCATGTTTTGATTTTTACCGCGACGACATTTGGGTGGCGCGTGCGGGCTTCAGTCTCAGAAGCCTGGCCATTGAAAGTGCAGGGTCTGAAGCGGCAAGTCCTGCAGCCAGCGTCGCTGAGATTCGCCCGCTCGCTTTTGCTGCAGGCCAAGAGATCACGAGCGAGTTACTAGGCGGAGTATTGCGACAGCTTTACGTGGCGGCGCTCTCGCAAGGAGCCCCCGATTTATGGATCGTCAAGCACCCGCTTTTGCTCAGCGCGCTTGAGGTGATGGGGTTTCAGGCTTTTGCTGGAGGGATGGTTTTGCGAGGCGAGGCCTACGATCATCGGCAAGGGATTCACCCTCGTTTGTGGGAGGCCAAGCTCAAGGCGCAGCCGCAGGGTTTTGAGGTGGATGCAAGCGATTTTGGCAATGCTGAGCAAGGGGCTCTTGTGGGGCACCCCGCCGCTGCGTCTTCCTCACGATTCACGAGTTGGGTGCCGAAGCCACTGCGGCAGTGGTTGACAGGTGGTCAAGCGTTCTTGGGTCGTCGTCAGCGGCAGCCTTTAGCGGCAGTTGCTGTCTCCCACCCGCTGCAATTGCGGGGCGAGGGTTTGGAAAAAAGTAGCCTGAACATCGATCCGCTGTGGACTGAGCAACACATTAATGCCACGATCATGCTGCCTTTTTTGCTGGAGTCTTACGATACGATTGGCCGCGAAAAAACCTTGGCGATTCTCTCAGAGTTTCGTTTTTACTATGAGTATTTTTTGCAAACGAGTAATTGGGTCAGCATGGCTTTTATCAGTGAATTTTTGCGCCGTTACGGTGCTCACGGCAGCACGCTTGAGCTGTGTCGTAAAGCCGGTTACCGCTCAGGCTCGCGAGAAATTTTGCGAGGCAATTACTACTTGGTGCGTTACTTTGTCTGGCCGAAGTTTGCTTTCAAGCGGTTGGAAGCAAACATGACGCGCTTTAACAAGCTGCGAGTTTTTAAAGTCCTGGATTCTGGCTTTTTTTACAGTCACTTTCGGATTTACAATATTAACCCCGCAGCGTTTGTTGCCACCGAGCCTGCTTTAAAAGAGATGTGGGCTTCAATCTTTGATGCCTATGTGCGTCTGCTCACGGGTAAGCCCGCTAAGCTGGTGGTGGTGAAATCGACTTTTGATGGTGATCCCTACTGTGAATACATCGTGACCTGGAAGATACCCTACTTTAAGCCGATTAACGTTCTCCTGGGTGGCAGCTTGCTCTGGGGGGGAGTGCGAGCCTTAAGCGTGTTGCAAAGTCTCTATTTTCCCCATCAGGCCCGCACCTTGTGTGAACTGGCGGCGGCGGCGTTGACCACCGCGGTGTTTTTTGGGTTTCGTAAGATGCATCAGGAAGAAAAAAATGCCAGCGAGGTCTTTCGATGTGAAAGTGAAACTCGCTCCCAAGAGCTCTATGATTCCAAGATGATGGCTGAATCGCAGCAGCGCGAAGGGTTTATTTTAGAGAAAATCAAGACCCAGATCCAAACCTCAGATCAGATTTCCAACATCTTGCACTCTGGTTTGCGGGGGGTTTGTCAGGATTTTTCTTTTCAGCGGGGGTGCGTGCTGTTGCTCGATGAAGCGGATCAGTTTTTAAAGACGGCGGCTATCTATTTTGCCGACGGTAAGAGTGCGACTGACTCTCAGGGGCATGGCCAAAACCCCAGCAAGGGTCAAGGCAATGACCCAGGCAATGAGCTCAAAGAAACAGGCGACCAAGCCACCTGGCAATTTAAGCTCGATTCCAGACTAAAGCGCCAAAACCCTACTCTGCTCTCAGCGGTTTTTACCACCGGCAAGGATCTCTTTATTGCCGATCCGTTGCGTTCGCAAGATCAATTCAACGAAGCCTCGCGTCGGCTCTTTGAGAAGCTGAAGCTGAAGAGTTTTGCCATGACCTGTATCCCGGCAAGCGCCATGCGAGGTGGCTCAAGTAAACGCTGGGGCGTGATGATCACCGATAAGGGATTAGAGCAAAGCGATCATCAGGGCTTGAAGGGTCCTGAGATGAATCACCGCGATTTGATCGTCTTGCAGCGGGTTTCCAAAATGATGGGCATTGCGCTGGACCAATGGGCCCGGATTGAAAACGAAATAAAGACAAGAAAGATGTTTGAAAAATTCGTCCCAGCCGAAGTGATTGCTGCCACCCTCCGGCAAGGATCGCCGCGGCTTGCCAGTGAGAGCAAGAAGATTGTCAGCATGTTTTTTGATATCGCAGGCTATACTGACATGATGAACTCGCTTTCACCGACTCTGGCTGTGCAGATTCTCAACGATTGCCTGGAGTTTTTAGGGCAAATCGTGGAGCAACACGGCGGGGTGGTAGATAAATACATGGCCGATGGCGCTTACATCCACTGGGGCGCAGTGCCAGGCACCGAAGCACGGCCTGAGAAAGCGATTGCCACCGCGATGGGGTTTCTCGATCAGCTTGCCCTTTACAACGTGAAACTCAAGGACCAGGGACTGCGACCCTTGGGGGTGCGATTTGGGATTTCAAGTGGTGATGCGATTGTGGGCTTAGTCGGATCAAGCAAGCGACTGGAGTTCACGGCCTTAGGCGCTTCTGTTAACCGGGCCTCCCGTTTAGAAGGGGTAAATAAGAATTTTCACTCCTTAATTGCCATTTCTGAAGAACTGCTACCGCTGGTTTACGGCGACGATCGCTGGACGATCATGAAAAACATTGATCTCAAGGGTTTTCGCGAAGGGCAAGTCATTGCGGTTTATGGCTCACAAAAAAGCGCATTGCAGGTAGCAGCTTAAGCCTTTCTTGCAGTGTGCTAAGCAGCGATTTCCTGCCTCCGACGGTAAGGCGCCTGCTGGTGCGGCGGCGGCGGTTTCCCCGGGCGGTTTAAGCTTGGCTCTCTCCTGCTGTTTTTTCTCCCGCTCGGGCTCTCTAAGTGTCAGGCTCACTCTCTGATTCTCTCTCTGCTCTCTTTCCTTCCCCTGCTCAATTTTTTTTCTTCTCCCAAAGCGCGCTTCGCTTTGCCTAGTCTGGGGGGGGGAGCTGCGTAAGGTGGCTCTCGGGTTGGAAAGCGCTAGTAACAATAAGTACTTGAAACTATAGATGATTATTTTAAATTTTTGGTATTGCCAGAAGTTTAGCCTTGAAAATAAGCCCTCAGTTTGATAGGAGGGAAGTACAAAAGATAATTCAATGGCTGGGATAAGTTCTTTTTCGAATCTTGCGAATTTCAAGAAGAGAAAAAACAGGGCGTAGTTCTCTCTTTTTGAAGAAAAATTGAGCGGCGCTGACTTTCACTCATAGTCGCAACAGGGTGACGCTTGGAAGAGGCTTGGAAGAAGACTTCAGCCGCGCTTTGAGGGTTGGCCCCAGTCAACCGACTGTTGGAAGTGACCTTGAGCTGATGCGTTTTTTGAAGCTGTCGTAGCTTGGCCAGTTTTCTCAGGTGTGGCTTGCGTTCGAAGCTCACGATTTTGAGCTGGAGAAGCTCAGGAGAAGCATAGGCCGGGGCTGAAGAAATGGAGGTCCTCGTGCTCGTTGCCAGTTTAATCTTTTTTGGCTCGCAGTTCATCCAACCGAAAAGCCAGTGGGTGGCTCAAGAGCAGTGGTCTAAGAGAAGTCAGCTCAACTCACTGATCTCCCGCACCTCCGTGATGCAACTCAAAGTGGCGCGCCGTTTTGTGCTGCCGACGATTCAATTACCCGAAGTGAATAAAAGGTTTAGCTGCAACATTGGTGACGATTTTGTCTCCAAGCTGCAAAACATTTACTGTACTCGGGTGTCCATGGGTGAGTGTTTGTGTTTGAATTTGGGAACCGGCCTGGATAATGTCGGTCAACTGCTTGGCTCGATGATCACTAACCCCTCAGGATTTTTGCTTAATTTCACGAGCGGATTTACCTTGAAAGTAAAGTTCACCTTTTAAAAAAAATAAGGAAAACTTGGGTTTCAAAGATTTCTGTGTTAAAACATTCGAAAGATAGGCGTAACTGTCATAGTGCACTTCATTGTGTTTCACTATGCTGGAGTGACTTTTCCTGATAACACTTAGAAAGAAAGTAGGATTCTTATGGTTAAAGAAATGATTGAAAATTTTAATAAAAGCAATTTGGTAAAAAGCCAGCAAGAAGCCGGCGTTAGCGTTTGTCCCGTCCAGCCAGTGATTGACATGGTGGGCAGTGTCGCTCGCGTGAGAAAGTCTTTCCTCATGGGTCTGTTGGGATTGTCGTTAATGATTGCAGGCAGCGGAGGCTGTGCAAGCGCCCCGCAAAGTCTGCTTGCAAGCCACGCCGTGCCTGCCGCGCAAGGAACGATTAAGACTGAGCTGACCAATAACGGCAATACTAGGTTTGTTTTGACGGTCAAGCATTTGGCTGCCCCCAGTAACGTGAGAGAGGGAGCCGCAACGTACGTGGTCTGGATCACTCCGAAAATGGGCCAAACCTCTCAAAACGTCGGTTCTTTGAAGGTCAATGAGGATTTGACGGGCACGTTGCAAAGCAGCGTCCCCTTTAAGGCGTTTCGCTTGTTTGTCACGGCCGAAGCGACCACGGGCTTGGTGCAGCCTACTGGCGCGGAAGTCTTGTGGATTAATGTCGGAGAACAGGGATAAAGACTAGGGACAAAGGCCAGGGACTTGGACTTTTGGATTTTAGAAAAATAAGTTAAGTTCAGCAAGCAGCGGGAAAAATGTGGCATTAGCGAATGCCTCAGCAAGTCTCTTGGCTCAAAGAAGGCCTTTGAGCGCAAAGCTCCCGCTGCGTGCTGGAATTACGGT
>JAYTHP010000084.1:0-1364 GCA_043732485.1 Oligoflexia bacterium | reverse complement strand
CCTCACCCAGCACATTGCGTAAAACCCGGGAAGAAACACCCTCGATTTCTACGTAAATCGGCACCACTCGCCCAGCATGCAAACCCACGGAATCAGTTTGATCACTCTTGACGGTGGCTTGCGACTCCGCCCAACTCATCTCCGGGTGAATAATTTCGGGCTTTTGAAGGTAAAACTTGACCTTGCCTGTGACGGTCACCCAACTCCCAGGAACCAAGCGCTTTTCAATCCCCTTCGGGGCATAAAACCACTTTAAACTGACCGCGCCACCCTGAGCATCCTGACAGCGCACCTCTAAAATCGATCGATTCAGCCGCGCCACCGAAATCCACTTTTGCTGCAGCACTTGCACCTTCAACGTGGCAGTGGCGCCCTCGGTTAATTGCTGAGCCGTCTGCAGGTCCGAGCGATTTTCATAGGTGCGGGGAAAAAAATACAACAGCTGCTGGACGCTTTCAATCCCACGCGATTGAAAAACGGCTCCAAGCCCAGGCCCTACCCCTTTGACAAAATGAATGGAAGTCGCACTGACGATTGTCCTCTTGGCATCCATAAAACTAGCTTCCTTGACTATCGATCCGATTGACTGAGTCGCCCGCACCCACCACCGACTCCACTTTGCAAGCTCTGCTGGGTAAGTGCGCGCTCCCCACCCCCTCCAGCCTCCTTGTATTTCTCGCGCTTAGCAGTACCGAACGCTCACCACTTCATAGCGCACGGGGCCCTTAGGTGCGTGCACCACCACTTCATCGCCCGCTGATTTTCCGATCAAAGCACGCGCCAAAGGCGAGGTGATCCCGACTTTGGCTTGCTTGACATCCGCTTCATCCACGCCCACGATCTGATAAAACACTTGCTTGCCCGATTCTTGCTCTTCTAAGAGCACTTGGGCGCCAAACACCACTTTTTCGCTCTGAATCTTGCTGACATCAATCACCTGCGCTAAGGCCATTTTACCGTTAATCTCTTGAATGCGTCCTTCAATGAAACTCTGACGCTCTTTTGCTGCTGAATAGTCAGCGTTTTCCGATAAATCTCCGTGCCCACGAGCAATTTCAATGGCTTTAATCACCATCGGTCGCTCCACCGTGAGAAGCTGCTTGAGTTCTTCATCCAGCAGTTTCTTGCCCACTAACGTCATTGGAAAGGTTTCTTTAGCCATGATTTTTCAAAAATACCACAAGTGTCGCCACTTTCAAAGGCTCTATCGCACTCACCGCTCTCCCCCCAGGGCCTGAAAAACCAAAGCTTTTAGCTTTTTACCCAGGGCACCGGGGGAAACGCTGGACTCCTGACGCTTGGCTGTTCGCTTTTGCCTCCTACCGCCCACGGTTTTTGCTTAAAACCGCCGTTGGGGTGACCAT
>JAYTHP010000083.1:0-1365 GCA_043732485.1 Oligoflexia bacterium | reverse complement strand
CATAACAGGCACAGAGCGAAATGCAGGCATCTGCAATCGACTGCAGTTTTGCTGCAAGATTTGCAGCCAAATGCAGCATTCTTTTATTATGAATAAGGTTATAAAGTGAGCAATATTCAGCAGTTAGCTGTTCTAATCCCTCAGGGACTTCGAATCTGAGGGTTGGGGGTTCAATTCCCTCAGGGTGCACCATTTTTTTTTGGGTACCTAAAGTTGTGTTTTCTAAAGATTTTTCGCTCTTAGCGCAGGCACCCAAATGAGGTGTGTCTGAAGAACTTTTAGACGATTTTAGGCGGTTTTTGGCCCCGAGAGTCATAAAAGATACAAAAACCCCGTTAACAGCTTGATCTCTTTCAGCTTTTTTGATTTTTGATGATCAAGATCCTAGCCTAGGCCTGTTAACCGAGCTTCGGGTAACCAAGCTCACCAAGCTTGAAGCTTCAAGAATTTCAAGAATAATAATGATGAGCGCAAAGATCAGACGTCAGAATCCCCTCTCCCCGAGCTCACTGTCCGCTGTCTACGCTTTTAAAACTCCCCCAGGCACCTGAAAGACCCCACCCACCGTTTCCAGACGACAACGGACCTTAGATCGCTACACCTTGCACAGCACGTTACAAGAGCCATTTTTTCCGCTGTGCCTAGCACCCATGTCGTCGGTTTGCAGGAACCGCGAGACCCGCCAAAGCAAAAGCAGCCGTAAGTTGTCACCAAAATGCCCTTGGACGCCAGCAGGCAAGGGGACCTGCCAGGTTTCTCCGGTCTCGCGATTATAAAATCGTGGGATCCGATATCTCGTATTGTTAGGCTCGATCCTAACGTCCTGCACAATCCATTCCTGTTACCCAAGCAGCTTGAATCCGATAGGCAGGTCTGCCGGCACCGGCAGTGTGACCTCCTGATGAACGGTGATTGCTTGCTTGTTCTTCCTCTTCGTGTTCTTTTTGCTGCCGCCGCACTTGTTCTTTTTCTTGCTGGGAGCCTGCCCTTGGATGACCTTGCCCAGATCGGTTGAGACCATGTTGGGTTTAAGGTCCGGTTTTGGCGGGAGTGCCTTCATTCTTCTGAGCTCTGCTAGCGCCTCAGCTAACTTTTGCTCTCCGACGAGGCATCGGCTCTTCCACTCATTTTTCTCGGTAATCAACACCACGATTTCGTCGTCGGTCTCAGCAAGCAGTTCGTCTACACTCAGGGAGCTACGGTCCCTGCGAACAGCGATACAAGCCAGGATTTTTTCGGGCTGTTTTTCCTGGAGCCGCTGCGCTTTGGCTGTATTGGCTAGGATGCGTTCATCAAAGGCATCGAGCTTGCGATGAATCTGTTGCAATTTCCTAACGCTTGACTGCTTAATGGCACTGAGCTTTT
>JAYTHP010000082.1:0-1366 GCA_043732485.1 Oligoflexia bacterium | reverse complement strand
TTAAAGTCTTCTGAAAAGTTATGACGTGTGCGCATTTTGCTCCGATTGACCCCCTAGTTTTGATGACCGCAATGCGACAACTATCCTGACACAGGGGGCTGCCCGCACCTGCGGTCCTGCTCTTTGTCCGAGATGGGTGTATCAGCCCCCGTCCTTTTGCCGCCAGCGGATGTCTTTGGTGAGGGGGTAAAAAATCGATTTGATCTTTTTAAGCGGAGAGTAGTAACGCTTCAGTGAAAGGGGTAAAAGCCGTGAGCGAGATGATTTTCAATATTCACGAATCCGAAGCAGACTCTGCTGAGATTCTCAGCGGTCTAAAAGAATACAACCTAGCAAAGATCGGTCCTGCCAATCGCAAGGGACTGACCATCAGTGTGCGGACATCGAAGGGATTGCTGGTTGCCGGACTGATAAGATACACTCATTGGGATTGGCTGTTTATCGGTATCTTGTGGGTAAAAGACGGCTTACGGGGTAAAATCTTGGGTCGAGATTGGTCACTCAGGCTGAGCAGCCGGCTGCTCAGCGTGGCTGCAAAGCCGAGCTTTTAGACTCTCCCCTTCAAGGGGCAAAGCGACTGTTCTTTAAAAAAAGTTTGCGGTGTAACTGAGATTTCCTGAGGGTCACTGCGAGTCAAGCCAAGCGACCGCTGATTCTGTGCGGCGTGAAATCTGGCAAGTTGGAGGTGGTCTCGCGCACCGTTTTTTTACTGGCTTGGTTTCTAACGATCTTCGGCGCCCTCGCCTTCAAAGAGAGGGCGTAGACTCTAGCTTTAAGGGTTAGTTTGATGGGCTGCGGGAGTTCGCGCTCTTGTGAGCGGTTTAAATTTTTGAATTCATTCATCAAAGTGGGGTGACCAACGGGGATCGAACCCGCGACCACTGGAATCACAATCCAGTGCTCTACCAGCTGAGCTATGGCCACCACGCGTATGAGACCTAAGGCAAGACAGTACAAATTTTCGGCTGACGTGTCAATTGCGATATGCTCTATTTTTTCGAGAGTGGGGCAAAAACTGCGCAGGTTTGGCTAAGGCGTAAAACTCAAAGTCTTCCACTAGGGAGCGAACCCGCTGGGTTTCTTCCTTTCAATGAGCTCCGGCAAAAAAAAAGTTGGGGTTGGGGATGGGAGAGGGGGGTGTGGGGAAACAGGGGCAAAGTAAGCACCCGGGTAAAGAAGCGCAGGCTTACCGGAAGCAAACCAAAGCCATTGTCTGTAACCCGGGGCGGGAAGGTTGTAGCGCTCGAGCGCCCAGCTTTTTGCCTTTTTTTAAGCATTTTAAGGCCATTTAGTCTAGCTTTCCTCAGTTCTTTCTTGAAGATAACGAACTTTGTGCTAGACCAAGGGTCAGAGTGGTTGAGTTTTT
>JAYTHP010000081.1:0-14902 GCA_043732485.1 Oligoflexia bacterium | reverse complement strand
TCTTGGCTGGTTAATTTTACTGCTTTCGCTCGTCTTTTCATCTTGTCCTCCTTCGCATTCTTGGGTGCTGCTAGGAGGCTAAAGTAAAATCGATTCTTCCGAAACAGGGTTATATGGGCAGCTTACGAACCACCCTCTCTTGACGCTTTCGGTTCAAGGGATTAGTCAGAGCCTCCCCGGGTGATCGTCTGCTGCCTAATGTGGTGAGCTGACGAAGCCGGCCTCGCTGAGACCCTTTTGGGTTATTTCACAACTTTATGAGCGGATACCTGTGATGCTTTACTGTCGTGATGAGAGAATAGCGCGGCTGCTCAGGGGTGGCGCAGCTTGCAACGTCTGTCGTCATTGAGGCAAGAGTGGGAGGGGGGGGCGGCAAGGTGATTTTCTAAAAGTAGAGTTATTTTGAAAAAAATTATTTAAATACTTTTCTGTTTTGGTATTTTTTGAGAGAGTAAAAATAGAATCATAAGACTTTTTGATTTCTTGAAGGTGTTTGTGGGTTCGGGACGGATGGGGTTTTCATGGATGGGTTTTGGGTTGTTTTATTTTTTTGCAGGAGGGCTTGACTTTGAGATCCTTAGTTTTATTGTTTGTACTTCTTCAGATGGGTTGTTCTGCTCAAGAGGGTCTAGAAGCAAAGGCTGAGCGGAAGTCCGAGCGGAAGGAAATGCCACCATTTTCGCAAAAGTCTTTTTTTATCAACACCATTCATCCTCATCTGAGTCAGACGCTTGCTGATCAGGCGGTCCCTTACGACCCAAAAATTTTAAGTGAATTTGAAAAAGCGGTTCAACCTTTTAATGACGATCCTAAGCTTAGCAACGGCGTTTGTTACCGAATGGACTTTCGTCAAGGGAAATTTATTTTACCCGGGCCTGAGGCTTTTTTTCATGGCGATAAGACCGAGGACTTTAATGGTTTTTTAAATCACTGGGTGGCTGATCATCTTCAGCCTGACAAGGATTTTCATGTCTATTTCAGTACTGCGGATGGTGGCGCTATGATTCAGCCAGAGATCAGGAGTCGTTTTCATCCCAAGGATATCCCTTATCTTTTTGTTGAAGTACCGCTTGACTATTATAAAGAATACTCTGAACATATTCATCTGCTTCCTGATGTTTATCTCATTCGTGCGGGTTATCAGAATTCCGTTCGAAGGATTCAGGAAGCTAAGCTGCAAAAGCCCTATGGCGCAAGAGAGGATATTGCTTTTTGGCGGGGGTCGCAGTTTGGGATCAATTGGCAGATCTTTGATTTAGAGAACATGGACACTGCGATACGCCATAAGCTGGTATTAAAATCGTTGCAAGAGCCTGAGCTGCTGAACGCCCGTTTTAAGGCCTATCAGTATGGGCATCTCGAGGTTGAAACTGAAAGTCAGAGGAGCTATCAAAGAGCGCTGCAATACCTGTTTGGCAGCAACCCGGAGCGATATAATTTGCCGGTCGTGGATTACATGACGCGCGCTCGCTATTTGTTGCATGTTGACGGTGCCTCGGCAAGTTATGAACGACCTTTTTTGATTATGCACGGTGGCTCTGTGCTGTTGTATACCTCGCAGTGGGTTCAGTTTTTTAACCCCTTGATTCAAGACGAGGTGCATTATCTGGATATCGGCTCTGATCTTTCGAAGCTTGAAACGCAGATTGCAAGATTGCGGGCTGATCCGGAATTAGCAGCCATGCTGATTGACAATGCTAACGACTTTGTTACCCAGATGACGGAGCGCTATTTTGGAGAAATTTATCTCAGTGCCTTCCAGGACATGCAAGCCAGGTTTTAAGGACCCCAGATATTTTTGGATTGACCGATTCCTCGGTGCTCAAAGAGCGGCAGCTTAGGCTGCCGCTTGCCTGACTGGAGCGTCGTCGCCTCACATTTTACAAATTCTTGGGATAAGGCTCCGCTTGCAGCGTGACTCGGTACTGCGCTGTTTTCGGTCAGATTGGGTCCGTCTCCGGAATGAGTTTTTTATCTTTGAGTAGTTGAAGTGCTGATTCGTTGCCCCAGACGCTCGGCGCAAAGCTAATAAAGCCCGAGAGGTGTTTCATGAGGGAGTTGTCTAACTCCACCAGCAGCGAGGGTTGACCTGAGGCAGCAATGATTTTGACAGGATCGCGGGCAAGAATCCGGGTGGGGTTTTTTTTCACTTGATCGAGACCTTGGGTAAAAATCACGTCTTTTTCCGGGAGATCGGCCATCAGCCACTCCTGGCCGGTGCCGTATTTTTTTAAGGCAGCCTCGAACTCGGCAATTTGCTCTTTCAGCTCGTGGGTGAGCTTGGTTTTTTGCTCATTGTGCTGGGCGCTAGAAAGAATCCGTGGCTTGAACAAGGGGTGGCGGATGGTTTTCGGGGGTTTCCGGTAGAGCAGCATTTCCGTCAGCTCGGCCAGTTTGCTGGGTGGGTGTGCGCGCTCAGCCGTGAGCAGTTCCTGACGAATTTGCTGGCAACGGTTCATGAAATAGAGGTCGTTCCACCAAAAAAAGCGCTCATCGCGCTCTTCAATCATCGTGAGTAGGTCGTGAAACTGGTGAATGCGGTCTTCTTCGAGTAAATTTTGGGCTAGGTGGGAGGCGAGAATGTCAAATTTCGCAGAGCCGGGGTTTTTGATGATCTGGCTGTACCAGCTGAAGCGGGCAATGAGAAAATCTTCCACCGCGTGTAAGGCATTTTCACGCACGCCAAAGGCGAGCTGGTCTGGCCCGGCCTCGCAGCAGGTGAGGTTAGCCAGCAGGTAATCGCGGTCAAATTGACCGTACTTGAGTCCGGTGAAATGGGCATCGCGAATCAGATAGTCCATGCGATCGGCGTCAAGGTCAGAGTGCATCAGCTGATTGGCAATCAGCTGGGGTGCCTCGCCTTTGATGATTTTCGAGATCATTTGCACATCAAAGCCGTAATCTTCTAAGATCTGGGTCAAGCCGCCGGGGAAACGAGTGTTTTTGATGAGAAAAGAGCCTAGATGCTCGTGACTGTTCGGTAAATCTTTCGGTGGGTGA
Source organism: Oligoflexia bacterium (assembly GCA_043732485.1). Taxonomy (GTDB): domain Bacteria; phylum Bdellovibrionota; class UBA1018; order UBA1018; family UBA1018; genus JAYTHP01. Next base: position 11,902 of record JAYTHP010000081.1, on the reverse strand, counting down.
TCGCTTAAAGGGGCGTCCGAGCGCCGCGGGTGGTTGCCGTGTCTGAGGTAAGCAAATTCAATGGCATGACTAAACGGGAAGGTGCCGATGTCGTGCAGCAAGGCTGCAATCCGCATGCTTTTGTGAAAGAGCGCCGCAGCATGGGTGACTTTGCGATCAAAGAGTTCGTGATCTGGGACGGCAAGCCCCAAAGCCCGGATCATTTGATCCATCGAGTGCATGACGCCAATCACATGGGCAAAGCGATTGTGTTCGGCGCCAGGAAAAATATAGTTGGCAAATCCCAGTTGCTTGATCCAACGCAGCCGCTGAAAGTAAGGCGAATTAATGATTTTTTCCTCCCAATCGGTGAGGGGAATAAAGCCATACAGTACGTCAAACAGGGTGTGTTGGTGGTGGGGGGAACGTTTCATCGCTGTTCCTATTAACTAACAGCCGGGCTGCTTCAGGCAACAAAAAAGCGCAAAAAATCAAAAAAAACTTCCACGCTTTTTCGCGCCTTACGCTGTTTTGAGCGGGCAGTGGTGTGGGTCTGAGCCCCGCACTCGGGGGGCGTAGGGTGGCGGAGAGTTGGCCTAGTTTTTGCTTAAGTGCGAGAGGAAAGCAAACGCAGACTCAAGCCACCCTTAGCTTGAGGGGTGCCCACTTGAGAGAAAGCCGCCAGAGGCACGAGGAGAAACGTGAGCCAGACTTTAAAGCTAACCTTAGAGCCCACACTAAAGCCAATGATCCAACCAGACACGGCCCGACGACGACGACGCAAAACCTTAGGCGCGCTTTTAGGGAGGAAGGACCCTCAGGCAGGCCCCAAAGATCATGCCGCGGGGGCTAGCAGCCGTGACTTGGGGCGCAAAGGCGGGCAAAGGCCTGCGATTTGCGGGCAGCTGCTGCTGCTGGTGGTAGTCGTTGGGATCGGGATGCAGGGCTGTGGTCCGGCGTTTCAAAGCGAGCAGCTAAGCAAGCCAACCCCTGCGGCCGCCCCAGAGGAAGCCCAGGCGCGTGAGGTGGGCTTGAGCGAACCTGCGGAGGGGGGGTTGGAGGGTCGTCGGCCTGATCCGCGCTTCAAGCTGCCGAAGGAAGGGTCAGGGGCTGCAAAAAAGGCCGCCGAGCCAGCAGAACCCCCTGCCACGAAGGTGCCGGCAGGCAGTCCTGCTCAAGAGCCGACTTTCGTTCATGCTCCCGCAGGGGTGGGGGCCCAGGCTTTGGGTTTGCAAGTCTGGCAAAAGCGCTTCAAGCGGCATCTCCCTGAGCAAGAACAGGCGGGCGTGGGGGGCGCCTTCGGTGGCGATTTCCGGGAACAAATCAATCCCGAGGTCTTTCGCGCGCGGATGTTTACGCGGGAATATGATTTCGAGTTAGAAAGCGCCGATGAGGTGGAAGCAGGGCTGAGGCTGAATGATGCACAAGTCTGGATCCAAAAGCTGCTCAGGCTGCAAGACCGCGAGCATCCCCAAGAGAGTCGGGAGTTTTTTCTCACTTGGAAGAGTGAGTTGCTGGGAAAAAAGATTCTGGCAATTACCGCGACGCATGAAACGCGAGGACTGAAGCAAGAAGGCGGCCATTGGCTGGGGCCTGCTGAGGTGCGCTTTTCTCGTGCACAAAGTCAGTGGTTCTTGCCCGTCAGTGCGCTTGTGAAAAGCCCAGAAGGGCTGTTTGCCGTGCAAGAGACGCAAAGCTTAAAGTTGACGCTGCAAGTTGAAGGATCCGGGAGTCAAGTCTTTGAAATTCTCTTTCGTGCGTCTCAACTTGAGCCCTTTTAAGCAGCAAGAGCAAAGAAAAAGAGAAATGAAAGAGTGAGTGAGCAAGCGAGCGAGCGAGAAAGTGAGAGAGAGCGAGTGTGTGTGTGTATTTGATGAAAATGGATGACACGAGACCAGAAGCAGAATTGAAGCAAAAAAAGTCAACCGCCGGAGGCTCCCTGCCGCCTCCTACGCCCCAACCTACTGCGCTTACGAAGCGGTGGATGCTTGCAGCAACAGCGTGGGTGGTTTGGGGCTGCGTGGAGGTGACGCAAGCCTCGCAGTCGCTTTTTCTGCCGGCTGGTCCGGAAATCGGACAAGCGCAAGGGCCTTTTGGGGTGGTGGCCAGACGTCGAGCTGAGACAGGTGCTGTGACGGGAGCTGTAAAAGGATTTGAAAAAAAAGGGGCTGCAAGAAGCACGATCAGCATTAGCAGTCAGCTCGCCAGTGTGCGAGCAGCCAGAGACGCAAGGCGGCTTAAGTTGTCGCGTGGATGGATGGCCGCCCAAGCTCGGCTTGAGGCAGGACCAGACGGGGATTGGGGCGTTGAGGGTGGCGTTGTGGGTGATTGCGGCCGCAACCGGAGCAGCACCGACTCGCTTAAGTTCTTTCACAACATTGACGTGCAGTGGGTGCAAGAGGAGGCCTTCGGGCAATTACCAGCGGTCAAGGGGGAAGGGGATCCTGAGAAAACGGCTCAGCCCGGAGCAGGTGCCGGGACGGGCGGCGTCTTGCGTCCAAGTGGCGTTTTTTTTGAGCAACCCTCAAGCGGGAAAAACGGCGGCGGGGCAGGCGCCGAGAGTGGGGGGTTGGGTAGGCAGCAGGGATTTTTGTTGGAGAAGGTCTATTTGCCTGACCTGGGGGCCAGTCAGCCGGAGTGGAAAAAAAACTGGTTTTTGACCTGGTCGGACGCTCGTCTGGAGGCTCCTTTAGAAGCGGTGCGCTATACCCATCAGGTCTTTAGTGTCGATGACCCCGATCATGCGCCGCACAAGCGCATTGCTGGCGATTTGAGGCCTTTTTGGGCTTGGAGCGAGCCGCTGGCCGTCCCGCAGGCCTCCCATCCCGTGCGTCGCTGGATGATTCCTTTGACTGAACTTTTTAAAAGTAATCCCGCTTTAAGGGGCTATGAGCCAAGCTTTGAAGAGGATCAAGTGTTGAGTCTGGAGTTTCAGATGAAAGAGGGGGGGAGCAGGGGGGAGCGGCCGGTCCACTCGCTGGACCTTCATTGGCAAGTCGCCCAGCCTTTACGGCCGCTGACCCTCGCGCCGCTTGCGCTTGCACCCGCCGCTCGGTTTAAGGTGATTAAAGACGGGACGGATTTGTTTCGCAGCAAACCCCCCAACCGCCCGGCTTTTGTCCAGCAATTTTATAAGGCAGGGGCAACCGTTTATGAAGAAGAACTGCTCAACCCCAACCCACGAACGCTGCGGGTCTGGGTCCAAGCGCGCCCAGGGGCAGAAAGTAGCCAGTCTTTAGCGCTTTTGACCTACCTTGGACAAGACGTTTACACCCCTTCGGCGCGGGGACCGCAGGGTCCGCAGCTCAAACAGCATGTCTCGCGAGCCCCGCTTGAGGTCGATGAATTGCGGGTACTGGGGGCTGCGGGGCAGTTGCAGCAGGTCTTTGCCGTGCAGGGTCAGGCTTGGGTGGCTTTTGCGATTCGCGCACAAGAGAAGTTGCGGTTGCGCTGGATGACGCATGCCACAGGCTTGCCGCTTTGTCAGATTCCCAGTAAGGATCTCGCGGTGGAGTTCTTGTGGTCGGAGAAATTTAACGGTATCAACAACTGGATACCCGCGTTCGGTGGCAAGGGGGGGATAGACTTACCCGTGCGCAACGGTGTCGTGGAGCATAGGCAGAAACTGCTTGAGAATTGGAACATCGATGCGATGGCGGTTCAGGGAAGGTTTACGCGGGAAATTCGCTTGACCTTCCCTACGACCCCGCTGCCGCGGGCAACCGTTGCCGAGTTTACGAAAAATGGGAGCAAGGCTTCGCAAAGCAAAGAACTTTTGCTAAGAGAAGTGCAACGGGTGGCAACCAGTGAGATCCCAGTGGTGGTAGAGTATGGCACCAAGCTTGAGGCGGCTCCGGCGGAGTTTAGCTGCCAGGGCTTTTTTTAAGGCCTGCGTTTGCGTCCGTCCACCCCATCAGGCCCCTGCTTCTGCTAAAGCCCCTCCCTGCAAGTCACGCAGTCTTAATTTTCCTCGCAAAAACGCACGGCAAGGGGAGAAAGGGACACACGCTTTGACAGTGGAGCGCTTAAAAAAGACATCGCTTGCAACCGTTTGGCTAAAAATTGCTGGCCTACCGGATCTCCCGGAGTTTTTGCGGCTTGAGGCGATCACGAGTGACCAGGCGCTGGGGTCATCGCGGTGGCAGGAAGCCTCGTTTCGCGAAGAATTAGCGCCGCCAGGTCTGCCACCGCCTTCTTTGCCTTTGTCTTTAGCCTCTCTTCCGGCATCGCCGCCGGTGCAAGAGCAAAGAACCTGTTTTTTGCTGCAGACCACCACCGACGACGACGACGACGACGACCCGCAGTCTGCAAAGTTGCCAAGCTCTTCAAAGGCTCAGGAGGCTGGCGTGTCACCCTCCCCTTGGGCCTTAGGTTTTCTGGTGTTGCGGGCGTTTCCAGGGGGGGATGCCACGGTGCTCAAGCTGGCGGTGGATCCGGCTTTTCAAGGCCAAGGCTATGGCACGGCGTTGCTGCAAGCGGCGATTTCCCAGGCGCAAGCGTATCACTGTGTGCGGGTGTTTTTGGAGGTGCGCGAGGAGAACGCGGTTGCCCTGGGATTGTATGAAAAGTGTTGCTTTAAAAAGATTGCTAAGAGAAAGTTTTTTTATTCTGATGGAGCCTCGGCCTGGACAATGGAACTCCGCTTTGAGGCAAGTGGTAGGTGAGTCAGTGAGTGAGCCCCGGAAAAAGCATTGCTTAAGCCTGAGAGCTTGAGTAAGCCTGAAGTTGGGGTTTGTAGGAAAAAGAGAGAGTTGGGGCGCACGCCTTGAGAGGGGGTGACCCAGGGGGAGGGGAACAAAGACTTCATCACCACCACCAACACTAACACCAAAATTAGCTGCTGCTGCTGCTCGAGGACAAGTAGGCAAGAACACTGAAGAAAAATGACGTAGGAAAGCAAACATTGGACGACGCAAGCCCGGGGGGTGGAATGATTATCGCAATTGATGGCCCTGCAGGCACCGGAAAAAGCTCAGTGGCGCGGCTGCTTGCCCAGCAGTTGGGTTTTCGGCACATTGATACCGGGGCCCTTTACCGCGCGATTGCCACTCTCACGCTAGCGCAAGGTTACCTCTCGCTTGAGAAGGAGTCGCGGTGGGCGATTCAGCTGGCGCGCCATTGTGCTTTAGAGGTGCGCTTTTTTGCGGAAGGCAGTCGCATTTTTGCAGACGGCGCGGATCTCACCGATCACTTGCGCTCAGCGGAGGTAGGCGTGGTGGCCTCGCGTATCGCCGCTTTGCCTGCGGTGCGAGAGGCGCTTTTAAGCTTGCAAAGGCGCTTGGGTGATCCAAGCAGCGGTTCGTCGGTGACATCGAATCCGGTGGCGTCGTCGTCCTCGGTAGTAGAAGGGCGGGATATCGGCAGCGTGGTGTTTCCGCAGGCGGCGGTGAAGTTTTTCTTAACCGCTGATCCTCAAGAGCGCGCAAGACGGCGTCTGCAGGAGTTGCAAGCAGCAGGCGATGACTCCTTTACGCTTGCCGAGCTTGAGGATCAGTTAAGACTGCGAGATCTGGGCGATTCGCAAAGAAGTGTGGCGCCGCTCATCCAACTGCCCGATGCGGTGGTGATCGACACCAGCTGCTTGACCCTGGAGCAGGTGGTGGAGCAGATGGTGGCGGTGGTGCAGCAGCGGATGGCGCGTTAAGGTAGAGGGGGCGACCTGAGTTCGGAGAAAGACTGAAGCGGTCGGGCGGTCGGGCGGTCGGTCGGTCGGGCGTTGGTGAGTGTTTTTCGGTAAAGCAGTACAGTAATCCCAGAAAAAAGAACCCAAAAAAGGCCCTTTCAAAAAGCGCCCAAACAGGAAAGAAAAACGAAGCGATGGTTGTCAATGCAAAAGCGGCTGATGCGACGGGGCCTGAGGAAGTCAGCGCGGTGGGTGAACCGACCTTGGATCCCCGTCGCGCCTGGAAAATTCTGGTGGTTAGGCCTGATCGCTTGGGGGATGTGATCTTATCAACCCCGGCTTTTGAGTTGCTGCAGCAATCTTACCCGGCAGCGCAAATCACGGCGTTGGTGCAAGCCGAAGTGGTGCCGCTTTTAAAGGGGCTTCCGACTATTCATCACTTTTTAGTCTTTGATCCTCAAAATTTGCATCTTGGCTTCAAGGGCTTCTGGCGTCTCGCGGCGGAGATTCGGGAGTGTCGTTTTGATGTGGTTGTGGTTTTACAAAGTCACTGGAAAATTGCCTATGCCCTGAGGCTGGCAGGGATTCGTTACCGCGTCGGGCCGTGGAGTAAGTTCCATTCCTTTTTGTGTTATAATTTGGGACTCAAGCAGCGTCGCTCTCAAGTCGAGATGCATGAGACGGATTATAACCTCCAGCTGCTGTCTCTGCTGGGCATTCCCCTAAAGGGCAGACAGGTGTTTCCGCAAGTTATTTTATCGCAAGCCATTCAGCACAGTGCGCAGGCTTGGTGGGCTAGCGCTGGCGCCCGAACGACATTGCAGGCTGGGGCGCCACTGATTGTGGTCCATCCTGGGATGGGGGGGTCGGCTTTGAATTGGCCTGAGGCCCATTATGTCGAGCTGATTGTGGCGTTGTTGCAAAAAAATTATCAAGTCCTTGTCACCGCAGGCAGGCTTGAGCTTGCTCTATCGCATCGCATTGAGGAGGCTTTAGGGAGCCTGCTTGCCAAGCAGGTGATCTTTTACCGCGCGGCAACGGGCCAAGGGATTGACTTTTTAGCGGGGCTTTTTGCGTTAAGCGACGTGGTGGTGGCACCTAGCACCGGTCCCTTGCATTTAGCCGTGGCGCTTAAAAAACGAGTGGTGACGTTTTTTTCTCCCATCCGGGTACAAAGCGCAGTGCGCTGGGGTCCTTACTTAGAGCAAGAGTCGCAAGCTAGCGTGATGGTGCCTGAGGTGTATTGCGGACAAGACTTTACTTGTTTGGGGCATTTATGTCACTATTTTCCTTGTATGAAAAGCTTATCCGTGGCCGATGCCCTGAGTGCCGTAAGTCGCCATGTACAAGAGGGTGCTGCAGTCTCCTCCTCCTTATTACCACCAACGCTACCACCGTCGCCGCTGGGTGCACCGTGAAGCGCCAGCTCAGCACACTCCAGCCTTCTCCTTTTCCTTCTTCTTCGCCTTCCTCTGCGGATTTTTTACAGGCTCAGTCGCAGGGACTGGGTCGTATAGCGCTAGCACAGCGCATCACCCAGTGGCAAAAAAAGCGGGTTTTGATCGTGGGTGATGTGGGGGTGGATCGCTATACCGTGGGGAAGGTGGTGCGTATTTCGCCTGAGGCGCCGGTTCCGGTGCTGGAGGTGGAGAGCGAGACGTTGAAGCTAGGGCTTGCTGCGAATGTCGCTGACAATGTGCAAGCGTTAGGCGGCCAAGCTGATTTGCTAGGGGTGATGGGTTGTGATCGCAGCGCGCAGGATTTCAAGCGGCTCTTGCGGCAAGCCAAAATCGCCCCGCACGGACTGGTGGCGATTCCAGGCAGACGCACGGCCTTAAAAGACCGCATTATTGGGGGCTATCAGCAGATTGTCCGGGTGGATTACGAAAGTGTGCATGGTTTAGCGGCTGATCAAGAGCAGCAGGTGCTGGAACATCTTAGGACTATGATGCCAGTGGCTGACGGCGTGATTGTTGAAGATTACGCCAAGGGCCTCATCAGTCAAGCCGTGATGAAAAGTCTGCTCAGTTTGGCGGCGGGTGCCAAAGGGGGTAAGCGCAAGTGCATCGTGGTGGATCCTAATAAGCACTCACCGCTTGAGTGGTACCGCGGGGTCAGTGGCCTTACCCCCAATACCGCTGAGGCAGAGAGTCTCTCAGGCCTCGCGATTCATGATGACTCGTCGCTTGAGAAAGCTGGTTTCAAGATCCTGCAAAAATCCGAGGCCGAGTGGGTCATGATCACGCGTGGCAAAGACGGGATGGCAATTTTCTCCCAAACGAACGGTAAAAAGGTGGTGCGCATTCCGACGTTTGCCAAGGAAGTGTTTGACGTCTCAGGCGCTGGCGATACCGTGGTGGCGGTGGTGGTGTTGGCGCTCATTGCCGGGGCTAGTCTGCAGGAGGCTGCGGTTTTAGGGAATCTAGCCGCAGGCGTGGAAGTGGGTAAGCGAGGCACGGCCACCGTCTCCAGGCGCGAGCTGTTTGCCGCGCTGCAGTTTTTTGAGTTACAAGCGGGGGGTTAGGTAGGAAGCAGCAGCCAGGTGGAGACGGGAGATGACACCGCCGCGCCTTAATAGCAGCGCAGCGGCTGCGCAAAGACTTGAAATTCCGCCATGAAGGGATTGCCTGGGAACATGGCCTGCCAGTCTGCAAGGCTCAGCGCTTTACCATCCAAATAAACGTTCCCGCTTTGAAAGTCGGAAGAGGTGAGTGCGCGGGTTTCCACGAAGTCCAGGTGAAAGGCCGAGTGGGAAAGCAAATTGCCTTGGGCTTGGCAAAAAAAGTTGGCGTGCTTGGTGATAGTCTGGAGCGCAAACACTAACTTTTTTATCTCTCTTTTTTCACTTTGCGTGAGCAAGCGGGTGATCAAGGGACGGGTCAATGGGCGCAAGATCCGTGAGACGAGTGCCCCTCCTAGACCGAGAGTTGAGGCAAAAAAAGTGCGCATCAACAGAGGGTTTTGAGTGGCAAACGCTTGGAATTCCCATTCCTGCGAGGTGCCTCGTAAGCCTACCCTTACCCGATCTCCCAGGGTGGGACCCGAATAAGCGAAGAAGCCCGAGGCTGCGGCAAGCAGGGACACGGTGGCATCTAAGGCGGCCATCCGTTTTTTGCTTTGGGCGATTTTTGTTTGAATGTCTTTTAAGTCTTCCACGCGGATGAATTGGTCTTCTTTGGGAGTCAAGGCGAGGTGGATGGTATGTGGGTTGCTAGCGAGCGGGAACCACCGCCCAGCATGGGCTGCTGGCAGGGAGCTCGCTGAAGTTAAGAAAACCCCAAAAAACAACTGCAATTTTTTACTTAACTTCATTTTTTAACCCTAGTAGCGTGAGTGGCCGTACTCTTTTTTTACCTACTTGCTCCAGTCTGGCCTCGATTCTAGCAGGTTTCATAAATTAAGTAAACAATTATATTAAATGATATTTAAGTTTACTGTCCTTGCCTACGATCTTTCTTGCTACCCCTTTTTGCTAGCGAGGTGTTGGACGTGTCAGGTGGTGGTGATACCGTAGTGGCTGTGTTGGCGCCGCTTGCAGGGGCTAGTTTGTAGACGGCGGCGGAGGCTAGGATTGACGACATAGAGCTGCGGGCGTCTTTTTTTGAGCAAAAAGCCGAAAGCTCGTGCTTAGAAAAAGGCTCTCTTGTTTCACTATCTGGCGGTTGCGCCGCATGGGGGCTGCACCTTGGTGCGCCGTTGAGGATTTTTTGATCTACCAGCAGCGAAGCGGACGCGCGAAGACTTGAAAGCCTGCAGCGGCTGGATTCCCTGGGGCCATGGCGTGCCAGTCGGAAACCTTTAGCTGTTTTCCGTCTAAATAAACGTCTCCGCTTTGAAAGTCTGCTGCGGCAAGAAAACGAGTCTCAATCGCGTTCAGGTGGAATTTTTTATAGGAGCGCCGCTTTGCTTGGTTCTAGCAAAAAGAGTTGGCGTGCCTGGTAACAGTCTGAAGCGCAACAGCTAAATTCCTCATCTCCTCCTTGTCAGAAGCGCTCAGAGATTGAGTGATTAAGCTGGTTTCTTCGGAAAAAAGGGGGGGTCCACCATACCCTCTAATGGGCGCATCCTGGTCTTGGGTTGAGGTGAGAAGCTTGCTTTGGACTTTAAAGCGTTTTCCCCGGACTCTCAGCTTCGGTTAGGCCTCCCACGAAGACGCTCACTTCGAGCAGGAGAGCTTTCTGCCAGCGAGCGATGCAGCGGCTATGTGCGGGGAGAATCGAAGTGAACCGGCTGTAACAAGGGGGTATTAGGCCAAAAAAAAGCTGATTCTGCTCTCGCCGGTGTGAGCCAGGTGTGAGGCTGGTCAATGACCGGGGGTGTCAAGTTCCGTGCGGGGGGGAGGAGGGGAGAGCTGCACAGGTGACGTCCAGAGTGCGCTGGGCATGGTGTAGATGGTGTGCAGCGGTCTATGGTTTTGCACAAAACTTCTTGCCTCAGTCAGCTTACGGAAGCTAGAAATGCGTTGAGTGTGTATGGGGGGGTGGTGTTTGGATGGCCCGAGTGACCGCCCGGATCATTGTTCAGGATTATCGTCCGAACCGATTCCACTGCCCGCACGCCCCGTCCGACCAACGCTGGCAGGTGCTGCGATCAGTGAGAGCGCCACCCTGGGAGGTCTACCGAGTGAGGTGCAGCAGCAGATTTTGGCCTGCTTCCCACCCGGGATGCGGTGGCCTTGGGGCACGCCAGTCGGGTGTGGCCCAAGGCGATGGGAGAGGCGTTTGCATGTCGGAGGAGCTTTGTGCGCTTGCCTCGAAGAAACTTTCAGGCGGGTGAGTGGTAGGCTTGGCTTCTTCCCCCCGGAGGCCGCTTTGAGGCGGGTGCGGTTCTTGGAGCTCAGTGAGAGCGGGTTTGATCATGCGGCGTTACGTTTTTTATCGGCGCAGCAGCTGCAAGGGTTAAGGCTGAAGGGCTGCTTGGGGCTGAACGATGAAGATTTGGACTTTGAAGACGATGATTTCTTTAGTTTTTTCCGCGTGCAGCTGCCTCAGCTCCTGATGCTCGAACGTGTGGGGGTGGGTTTATGAGATCGGGACTTAGCGAGGTGGAGTGAGTCTGTAGGTGATCCCCCAGACGAGTGAGTAGCTGAGCCATTGCCCCTCAAATTACCCTAAAAAAACCTCGCTTTAAGTCGTAATACCTTGGGTGAGCATGGATTGGCGGCGGCGCGCGTGCTTTTACCGAAAATGGCTGATTCTTTGGAGGAGCTGATGCTCAGTAATAACCCGCTCGAGAACAAGGGCGTGGCCGTTTTGGCGAGTCTGTTGGCGCAGCTGCCCCACCTCAAGCGCCTGGAGCTTGCAAGGGTTAGACTGCTTGCCGTGAGTGACAATGCGATCAGGTTGCGGGGCGCCACCGCATTGGTGGGCAGTCTTGCGAGAGGTGGTGGTGGGTTGCGGGAGTTGCCGCTGGAAAATTGCCAGATTGGCGAGCAGCGGAACGGGTGGGATCAGCCGCAGATCAGCCCTGAGCACCAAGCCTTGCAGGCCAGCTTTGCACAGGCGCTTGCCGGGCTTTCAAGGCTTGCTCGTTTGGTCTTGCAGGAAAATGGCTTGGGAGAGGCGTTTGGCCAGTAGTTGCTGGGTGCTTGGCGCAGGCGCAGGCGCTGGCGGAGAGTTTGAAGCAACTACCCGCGCTTAAGGTCTTAGACCTGCGCGGCAATGATTTGGGGGAGCGGGGTGTTGAGGCGCTTGCTCGGCCTTTAAAAGGGTGGGGGGCAGGACTGCCGTTTCTCGATTTAAGTGACAACAATCGCTCTTCCGTCCGTGCCACCAACCTCCTGGTGGAGCAGCTCAGTGACCTGCCTGAGCTTGAGGCCTTAGGCATGGTAGGATTCGAGTGCACAGCAGAGACCTTGCGGTTATTGTTCCAGCGGCTAGGAGGAAGTGAGGGTGCGGCTAGCGGGAAGCTCACGCACTTGGATTTGAATGATTTAAGGTTTGTGCCGGGAACGGCATCTGAGGCGCAGCTGCTGGGGTTGGGCGTGGAGCTCGCAAAAATCGCACCGAAGCTTGAGGTTTTGCGCCTGCGTGGGCTAACGCGTAGGCTTCCAAATGGGTTTGTATGTGGGTTTGTGGGCTGGCCGAAGTTAGCGTCGCCGGGTTTTTTCCAGGAGTTGGCCTTGGGTCTGCGGCGACTTGTGCACTTGAAGGAATTTGATTTGTCAGAAGTAGGGATGAGCGATGACGAAGTCGGCTTGATTTTGGTGGGGCTGCAAAAGAGCCACGACTTGCGGGAGCCGAGGCTGAGTGGCGGGAGTTTGAGGACCTCGTCGCCCAGCATTGACGCGCTAGTCCATTT
>JAYTHP010000080.1:0-1376 GCA_043732485.1 Oligoflexia bacterium | reverse complement strand
CTTTGGAAGAGAATCGCCAGTACACGCTGGCGATGAGTGATTTCCTGGCGCAAGGTGGCGATGATTTGGGTTGGATTGTCCAGCACATCCCACAAGAGCGAACCATTAGGCTGGAGGATGCTTTAGTGCGCGACGCCATCTTGCACCAGATCCAAAGTCTCGGACCGCTGCTGAATGCCCCGGAACAACCGCTGATTGACCCTCAGGCGCCGCGCTTGATTTTAGCCTCAGGCCCACAGGTCAAGAGTTTAACGCCTACGGCCCGTCGGGGCAAAAAGCGCAGATCTCGCAGGAATAGTCAGCAAGCCAGTGGCTTGGGACACGGTGCGACTGTCGCAGGCGGGGATGTCGAAGCGGATGCCTAAACCACCCAAGCCGCCTTCAGCCCACAGCCACCCGCGGGGCGACAAAAGCGATCAGGAACAGGAAGCTGAGCACGTCACCCCTGAAAGCTACCAAATGACCCACTGGGTGGGGCCGCACCAGCACGGCATCCGCTTGGATCATTTCCTAAAAGAGCGCTATGTCAAGCGCTCGCGCGGACAGTTGCAACGTGCCATTGAGGCTGGCTGCATCTTTTTACTGCGCAACCAAAGTCCGCACCTGCAAGCAGGCGTCTTGAAAGCCAGCTCCCAGCTGGTGCCAGGCGATGAGATTCGGGTGGTGAGTGAGCGCAGGCCTGAGCCTGCAGTCGACTTCAATTACCAGATTCTCCATGAAGACGAGGCGCTGCTGGTGGTCAATAAACCGGCAGGCTTGCCGGTGCATCCTGCGGGGCGCTATTTCTTTCACACCCTGCTGTCGCACTTACAAGCCAGCAAAACCGCGCAAACGGGGCAAAAGACCCAATATTTCTTGGCCCATCGCCTCGATAAGGAAACCAGCGGGGTGCTGATTCTCACGAAAACCAAGCAGGCGTGCACGGCGCTTGCCCAGCAATTTTTTCACCGCACCACTCTGAAGCGTTATTTAGCGATCACCCGCGGGATCACGCCAGAGCAATTCCAGGTCTCACTGGCCATTGAAAAAGCCTTGGGCTCGCTCATTGCTCTCAAAATGCAAGTCACACGCCTCCCCAAGCAGGGTCAAAATGCCAGGACTGAGTTTTACCGTCAAGCGGTGTTCGCACACTCGACCGACCACGGCCCACTGTCGCTCGTTGAGTGCATCCCGCACACCGGCAGGCAGCATCAAATCCGGGTGCATCTGGCCAGTGCCGGATTTCCGATCTTAGGCGATAAGCTTTACGGTCTACCTGAAGCGCAGGCGTTGCAGTATTACGCTAAAAATCTTGAACTCAGCCGCAGTGAAATCACCCGCCAGCTCGGCTTGCCCCGTCACGCGCTGCATGCCGCAGCCATTCGCTTCCTCCATCC
>JAYTHP010000079.1:0-4889 GCA_043732485.1 Oligoflexia bacterium | reverse complement strand
CAAAGGGTTGCGGCGACAAAAAATTATAGACCCACCAAAAGATAAACAAGTTTGCCTCAGCGAGCACGAAAAGATCGCTTCGCAGGACCTTGAGCGCGGCTTGGGAGCAACGCTCGCTCAAGGGTTGTTGGCAAGGAGGGTGGCTTGCATGTGACCCTCGCGAAGTTGTGGGCGCGGTTGTGGGCGCGTCCTGCGGCAAAGGTTTGTTGCTGGGAGTGGCGATAGAAACCGCCTCTCGCACGCTTAAGGGGCTCGTGTCACTCCCGGCTGCAAGGTGCCAGGCCGCACTTTTTGGTAACACTATGCAGGAAAGTGTGGAGTGGGGCGAGGTAGCAGACGGTAAGCTCTCGTAGCGGAACGGGCTTTGGGGGTAAAGTTTCGTGAACCGGTGGGGCGTGAGGGGGCGGGGGTCCACCGGTTCACCAGGCAAAGCAAGTGGGTTTGCCGCTGGGACAGTGAGGCGCGGGACAACGGGGCCTGTGGCTCCTGACTCGCCTTGAGCGTGCAGCCATTGCGGGGGGAGGATCAGGCTGAGGATCATCCAGTGGACGAGGCAGTGCGTGAGGAGGTGGCTTCTTAAGGGTGCACTTAAAAGTTCGCTTAAGGGTTCAAATGCTGAGTCAATCCGCATGGCTTGGGTTTCCCGTCTCAACACGACAAAGAAGGTTTTTTTCTAAAAACGAAGGGAGAACAAACGGGGCGAACCCCGGGAAATCGCCGGGAAGCGAACTCTGGCGATCCAATCGCGCATGGGGCTCAGCGTGAGCAATGCGCGTGCCTTTAGGACGATTTTGAGGCGGCAATGTGGACTCATCCTCGTCGCCCCAGTGCGCTTGAGGGGGGGCAATCGCGGTTGTTTTTCAACCCGGATACCTGTGGGTGGTTGCACCCTAAAGCCCCAAGCGGTGAATCTTGCTCAACTCTCTTGTGTCTTGCGACTGCGACACAAAATCCACCCCGCTCACTTATGACGAATAGCCTACCTCGCAGGCTTTGTCCAAGAGAGACTGCTGCGCCAAAAAAATGACACTCAAGCCTGGAGTAAAGCTAGCACGAGGAAGGGCCTGTCTCAGGCGGCGGGCAGTTGTTGGTTCAGGTGATGGGTCGAACGGTGCAAGTGATTTCCTGACAAAAATACTATAGTAATTTTTTATTTAAATAATAATAGTACAAAAATTAAATTTTTACTTTATGATAGAAACTGGTGTTCTGTCAATTTTGAATGTCTTGCGGGAGGGAGTGCTGCTGCTCGGGCGCACGAAGGTTGCGAAAGCCTACCCAAGTGCTTGCGTGAGCCTTGCAGATAAGCGTTGTTCGATAGATGATTAAGGGAGTCAAGCTTGAGGCAGCGGGGTTATTGGTTCCAGCCGTAGCACTATTTTTATTATGTCAAAAAAACTAGCAGAAATTTTGCTCAAAGACAATTTCGTCACCGAAGCCCAATGGGCCGAAGCGCAACAGGTCGCCAAGCCTGGTGGCTATGTGCGCTTTTTTATCGAGCGCAAGATTTTATCAGAAGCGAAGATTTTACAGTTTCTCTCGCGAAAGTTTGGGATTCCAAGCCTTGATATCACCAAATTTGGGATCAGGCCTGAGGTGATTGCTATGATCCCGGTAGATTTGGCGCGAAAATCTAACCTGATTCCGATTCAGTGCAATGAGACGACCCTTGTGGTGGCGGTGTGTGATCCGACGTTTGTTCCCAATATTGAGAATATCAAATTTATCACTAAAAAGAACGTGGAAGCGGTGCTCACCTCCTATAGCGCTTTTGATAAAGCGATGGGGAAATACTACGGCATTGATTCTAACATGGGCGCCGCCATTGAGTCCTTTAAAAAGGAGCAGTTGCTGGATCCTAATGCCGAGGTCGCCCAGCTGGTTGAAGTCCATGACATTGAAAACGACAACAGCCATCAAGATGCCCCGGTGGTGAAGATCGTCAATAGTTTGCTCAGTGAATCGATTCGCCGGGGGGCCAGCGACATTCACATTGAGCCGTATGAGAAGAAATTTCGTTGCCGGATGCGTATCGATGGCACTTTGCAAGAAATCGCAGAAATCCCCCGCGAAATGAGACGATCGGTCGTTGCTAGGCTTAAAGTCATGTCGAGGATGGACATCGCTGAAACCCGCGTGCCACAAGATGGTCGCATTAAATTGAAGATGGGCCACGCTGAGATCGATTTTCGTGTCAATTCCATGCCCACCCTCTTTGGTGAAAAAATGGTCTTGCGTTTGCTCAGTAAAGGCAACTTACAGCTCGATCTTCTGAAGTTAGGCTTTGAGGAAAATCAGCTGAAGATTTTTAAAAAAGGCATCTACTTGCCTAACGGCCTAGTGCTGGTCACAGGCCCAACCGGGAGCGGAAAAACCACCACGCTCTATTCGGCGCTCTCGGAACTTAATCAAATCTCAGAGAATCTCTCGACAGCTGAAGACCCAGTCGAGTACAACCTCGAGGGCATTAACCAGGTTCAAATCAACAAGGATGTCGGCTTGACCTTTGCAGCCGTGCTCAGGGCGTTGTTACGTCAAGATCCTGACATTATTTTGGTGGGGGAAATTCGAGACTATGAGACCGCAGAAGTGGCCGTGCAAGCCGCACTCACAGGCCATCTCGTACTCTCCACTTTGCATACTAACGATGCACCTAGTACCATTACCCGCCTGATTAATATGGGGCTTGAGCCGTTTTTGGTCACTTCCTCGGTCAATACCATTCTAGCCCAGCGCTTGGTGCGCACGATTTGCAAAGGGTGCAAGATGGTAGAAAAAATACCCAAAGCTTATCTCGTTAAGAATGGATTTTCTGACGAGGAAGCAGAAAAATGTGTATTCTCTATAGGTAAGGGGTGCGAGGCTTGCAGTGGGTCTGGCTATAAAGGACGACTCGCCATCTATGAGGTCTTGGATTTTTCAAAAACCATCAAAGAGATGGTCTTGCGGGGTGAAAGCGTGATGGAAGTGCGAACACAGGCGGTCAAAGAGGGAATGAAGAGCCTTAGAATGTCAGCTTTAACGAAAGTCAAAGAGGGGCAAACCACGCTTGCCGAAGCTTTGACTTTGACGATGGAAGGATAATTCGCACATGGCAAAAGCTAGTCTCCCCACCTTACTGAAGACCATGGTCGATCAAGATGCCTCCGATTTGCATCTGAGTGTCGGGGTCCCGCCGCAGTTTCGCATGGGCGGCAATATGGTGAAAGTGAAAGTCGACACCCTGACCCCCCAAGATACCAAAGAGCTTAGCTATTCGGTGCTGACGGAAGCGCAAAAAGCTGAGTTTGAAAAGAACTTTGAGCTCGATTTCTCCTTTGGGATCAAGGATGTGGCGCGCTTTCGTGGTAATTTGTTCTACCAAAGGGGGGGGGTGGCCGCTGTGTTTAGGCGCATCCCTTTGTCTATTCCCGATTTTGACACCATGAAGTTGCCTGCCATCTTGCGGCAGATCATCAAAAGGCCCAATGGACTGATCCTCGTCACCGGTCCGACCGGCAGCGGGAAATCCACCACGCTTGCTGCTATGCTAGACGTGCTAAACCGCGAGGAGCATGGTCACATTTTGACGGTGGAGGACCCCGTCGAGTTCGTCCATCCTCATAAAAATTGTATCGTCAACCAGCGTGAGGTCGGGGTGGATACCAAGAGTTTCGGTCATGCGCTCAAGCGCCTGCTCAGGCAAGATCCCGATTACGTGTTAGTCGGTGAGTTGCGAGACGCTGAGACGATTGAAATGGCGCTCACCATGGCTGAGACCGGCCACTTGGTGTTTGGCACCTTGCACACCAACGGCGCCGTCCAGTCGATCAATCGTATTATCAACGTCTTCTCGCCGCATCAGCAAACTCAAGTTCGCCAGGTCTTGTCGTTTACCCTGCAAGCGGTGGTTTGCCAGCAGCTGATCCCTAATAGTTTTGGTCCAGGCCGCTGTATGGGGTGTGAGATCCTGATCCCGACGCTCGGCATTAAGAATCTGATTCGCGAAGATAAGATCCATCAGATCTACTCTTCGATGCAATCCGGACAAGATGGTACTGGGATGCAGACTATGAACCAGTCTTTAGTGCTGCTAGTCAAAAATCGTCTGTTATCGAAAAAAGACGCTATAGAAAATAGCTTTATGCCCGATGAAATTATAAAGATGTTAGCCGCAGTGGAAGAAGGCGGGGCAAGGGGACCTCGATGACCCCAAAGACCTCAGCCCGAGGGGGGTTAGAAAAAGGCTATCTGTAACCTTCACCTACTGACCCTTCCCATGAAGGGAAGGGGGCGGGTCAGGAGGCGAGGGCAGGGTGGGTTGGCGCGTCTTAGGGGTTTTAAAAGTTGAGGGTGAAAGTTTTTTCAGGTCGACGGTCTAAAGAGAGAGACGACAAGCGCTTGACGGTCGAGATGAGGGTTGACATGATGGTCAAGGAAAGGTTTTGAGGGGGGGGTGGGGTGATGGCTGAGTACGAATATGAAGGTGTCGGTAAAGACGGCAAAAAAGTGACGGGTAAGATGGAGGTTCCTACCGAAGGTGATCTGAGGATGGGCCTGCGGGGTCAAGGGGTAAGGCCTACCCGGATTAGAAAAGTCGGCGTGATGAATGCTGATCTGGGAGCGCTCTTTGGCGGCGGCGGGAGTGTGCCGCTTGAGCAAATTATCACGCTGACCCGGCAATTACAGCTGCTGATTAGCTCAGGGATTCCGATCGTCCAAGGGCTTGAAATTCTCTCCGACCAACTCGCACCCAGCACCTTGAAGAACATTCTCATCGCCATCCGACAAAAAGTCAGCCAAGGCGCCTACTTTTGGGAATCACTTGCACACTATCCTAAGGTTTTCCCTAAGCTTTTTGTCTCGTTAGTGCGAGCCGGGGAAGCGTCCGGGGCCCTGGATCAGATGCT
>JAYTHP010000078.1:0-4939 GCA_043732485.1 Oligoflexia bacterium | reverse complement strand
TGCGCGTGCCGGTGGTGATGCTAAAAAAGCCTAGACCTAACGCCCCGCCGCGCCTGATCCGCAGGGCGGTAAGCAGGGCAATGAATAAAGCCCGAGTCATGTTACCTCGCATGTTACCGCACACACGGCCGATCACGGCAATGATTAATCTTTTGAGGCGACTTCCTATCTGTTTACTCACGCTACCTTGCCATCCTACTTCCGCGTCTCCTTGCACAGTCTCTACCCCTCTGCTTTTGCGGGCGCTAGCCTCATTATTTATTCATATCATTATTAAGCGCGCAAGCGCTAGTGGTTTCTGGCAGCCGTCAAAAAACCGCCACAGGCTGGCGGACCTCGCCTGTTTTACCACGCATGCAATGCCCTGAGCAATCCGCCCGACGTCCTCCGCCCTCTCTCACCCTTGAGCATCCCTTCTGAAACGCCTGAGAACGCCGTGAGTGCTTCGTGCCCCCCGCCCTACTGAGAGGCCTTTTTTCTCCAAAGGGAGAGATTACAGGCACAAAAACCGGGGAAAAGACATCTTTTTGACCTCAGATCAGACATTTTTTAAAAAAATAGACCTATGGGCTTGTATGCTGCAAGTTGAGAATGTAAGCTATGGAAGTGCCTAGTAAAAAAACCTCCAAGTCGATAGCTCAGCCTAAAGGTCCGTCGGGATTCACCAGCAACCCTTTCATCATTCCCAACACCAACCGGATCTATGCTAATGCCAAAAAGGCGGCTATCGCGCGCGACATCCTTGAGCGCTATACTGGCAGTCCGCTGGCAGCCTTCCATCCGCAAATCATTCTCACCAACTTTGATTACTATTTAGAGCGCTTCCATCACCTGTGCGGTGATTTAAGAACCCAAGGCTCCGCCATGGGCGCTGTGCATAGTAAAAAGGCCGGAGTCTCGGTGGTTGACTTCTCTATCGGTTCGCCGACTGCTGCCCTGATCATTGAGTGCTTAGCCACCCTCAACCCGACTGCCGTGCTTTTCTTAGGGATGTGTGGCGGCCTCCATCGCTCCTTAAAATTAGGTGATTTCATTTTGCCAACGGCTGCCATTCGTGACGAGGGCACGTCGCGCCATTTTATGCCCGTGCAGGTGCCCGCTTTACCGACCTTTAAAATTCAAAAATTCGTGTCGCAAATCATTGTAGAAAAGCAACTCGACTACCGCACCGGGGTGGTGCACACCACCGATTACCGCTTTTGGGAATTTGACGATAAATTTAAAGCCAACCTCTATGAAGAGCGTGCCTTGGCCATTGAAATGGAAACCGCTTCGCTTTTTGTTGCTGGGTTTGCCAGTAAGGTCCCGATTGGCGCCCTGTTACTCGTCTCGGACCTGCCCTTGGTGCGCGGTGGGATTAAGACTAAAAAGTCAGCAAAAGCGGTGTTTCGTAAATTCACCGATGTGCACCTGGAAATTGGCATCAAATCGATGAGTGAAATTGCTGATCGCGGGGAACATATTCGGCATTACAAATGGTAAGTAGCAAATGTTAAAGAGAATTTTAGATTTTTTCGCCAACGACCTAGCCATTGACCTTGGCACTGCCAACACCTTGGTTTACGCCAAGGATCGCGGCATCATCATCAACGAGCCTTCGGTGGTGGCTATTCATCGCAACGCCCGGGGACAAACCCGGGTACTGGCGGTGGGCAAAGAAGCCAAGGACATGCTGGGGCGCACCCCGGGATCGATTCAAGCCATCCGCCCCCTCAAAGACGGGGTGATTGCCGACTTTGAAGTCACGCAATCAATGCTGAAGTATTTCATTCACAAATCCAGCGAGCGACGCACCTTCATTCGTCCTAGGATCATCATTTGTATCCCGTTTGGCATCACCCAAGTCGAAAAAAGAGCGGTGAAAGAGTCCGCACAATCGGCTGGGGCGCGCGAGGTTTACCTGATTGAAGAGCCGATGGCCGCAGCCTTGGGAGCTGGGCTGCCGATCCGAGAGCCTAGCGGCAACATGATTGTCGATATTGGCGGTGGCACCACGGAAGTGGCGGTCATTTCGCTCGGTGGGATTGTCTACTCCAAGTCAGTGAGAGTGGCAGGCGACAAGTTTGATGATGCCATTGTTAGTTACATCAAGCGCAAGTACTCGCTCTTGATTGGCGAGCGCACGGCTGAGCAGATTAAGCTTTCCATAGGCTGCGCCTACCCCTTTGAGGAAGAAAAGACTTACGAAGTGAAGGGGCGAGACTTGATCAGCGGGGCGCCTAAGACTATTGAAGTGAACAGTGAAGAGATTCGTGACGCCTTGGCCGAACCGGTTTCTGCGGTGGTGGATACGATTAAAACGGCACTCGAGCGCACGCCGCCTGAGCTTGCAGCCGATATTGTCGATAATGGTATTATTTTAGCCGGCGGAGGGGCGCTTTTGGCGAATCTCGATATCTTGATTAAGGAAAAAACCGGCTTGCCGGTGGCCTTAGCCGAAGATCCCTTGACTTGCGTGGTGCGAGGCTCAGGCAAGGCGCTGCAAGATATGGATCTGTTACGCAAAGTGACCATCGTTTAGGCTTGAGACGCCACCCACTGTGAAGCCCTTGAATGAACACCCCGACTTTAAGCTCATGGAGGACCCCAAAGAGGCGCTCCAGTGTTTTTTGCAAGCCAGCAAGCTGGTGGCAAAAGCCCTACTCTGGACTGAGCAAAGGGCCTTAAGCCTGCAAACTCACCTGGTGGCTGTTGACCAGGTAGGCCAGACCTTTACGACGTGGATTCCCAAAAATAAGCATGAGCAGAAAAAAATGGAATTGCTCGTGGCTCAGCCGCCGCCTTTTGTGTTTTTTAACCTACCGCTGCCTCAAACTAATCTCTTTTTTCGTGCGGCTTTTTTGCAGCACCAGCCCTCCACCGGGACGACGTTTGCGCTACCTGAAAAAGTCTTTCAGGTGCAACGGCGCTCCTATGAGCGGCTGACGCTCAAGGAAGGTCACTCACTGAGTGTTGAGCTTCCGGCCTTACCGATCCCTGAGGGGCTGCAACGTAAGAAATTGGTGGACATCAGTGGCGGGGGGCTAGCATTTTTAACCGACCCTTTGGAGATGAATGATTACTGGGTTGCAAAACTAATCCCGGAGCTGCACCTACGACTCTCCGCCACGACTGTGATTTTCGCCCAGGCGGAAGTTAGGCACCGCGAGCTTCTGCTGCCGCCTGCAGCCCATCAATTGAGAGTGGGCATGCAGTTTACGCAAATCTCAGCTGACGCCCGCGAGCAGATCGAAAGCTTTGTGGCCAAAGAAAACCTCAACTATTACGCCCGCTTTCTCTAAACTACTCATCCACCCCCCCTTACACACCTTCTATGAGTTACCAGGTCAAAGACTATTATTTTAAAAAAGCCAAAAGCGAAAATTACGTCGCGCGCTCGGTCTTTAAGCTAGAAGAAATTCAGACCCGCTTTAAGGTTCTCAAAAAAGGCGATCAGGTGCTTGATTTAGGCGCAGCGCCAGGGGCTTGGTCGCAATACACCTCAAAAATCATTGGCCCGCAAGGCAGAATTTTAGGCATTGACTTGCAGCCGGTGGCACTCACCTTGCGCAATGCCGTGTTCCTCGCGGCTGATTTCTCACACGTTGACCTCGCTCAGACCCTCACCCAAACTTCGCTTAAGCCAGAATTTGACGTTATTTTATCCGACATGGCCCCCAAAACCACAGGCGTTGCCGTTACCGATCAAGCGCGCTCACTAGCGCTTTGCGAGCTGGCGCTCGGTGCCGCTCAGCGGTTTTTAAAGCCGCAGGGCACGTTCATCAGCAAACTGTTTCAAGGCGAAGACTTTGAGGTCTTTAGACGTCAGCTGCGCGCTTGTTTCCAGAAAGTTGAGCTGCTCAGACCTGCCAGCACGCGTAAGGCGAGCAAGGAGATTTTCTTGATTGCGCTGTCGTTTCAAAAGAAATAGAGCAAGCCCCCCCTCAACGTCAATGACAGTAGTCGGTGGCCAGCGAAGCGCCTGCCTTTTGCTTAAAAAACTACCAAGCAAGAAACGAGGAAAAACTGCGCGGAAGCAGAACAAGAAAAGCCGTCCCGCGCCCGCTTGCTTCACCTCTAGCCTGAACTTGCGCTCCCCTGCTAGGGTCGCCTATTGACGATCTGCTCCAATCTTCTGAGCTCACGCCAAATAAGGGAGTGGCGAATTCTGCAGCAGCACCCTAAGACACCGTTTCGCAAACCTCTAAATAGAATAAATTAAGTAATTTATTTATGTCTTTCAGATATCAACCAAGAAAGGCGCAGATGATTCCCTCGAATTGCACTCTATCAGAAAAAGACTGGAAACTGGTCCAAAAATTTTTCCTCCTGAAATGGAAACTGGCAAGGGAAGGAAAGGGGGGCGACCCCACGCAGACCTTCGAAAAATTTTTTGTGCCTTGCTGGTTTGGATTCGATCAGGATGTCAATGGGCTCTGGTTCCGAGCCATTTTGGCAGCCACACCAGTCTTGGAAAATATCTAAAAAAGTGGGTAAGCGCCGGTTTTTTTGATCAACTCATGAAAAAGACACTGCAATTGTACGATGAGACACTCGGCATAGATTGATCTTTCCAATCGATCGATGGGTCCTTAAAACAGGCTCCCGGATATTCTAAAAATACTAGAAAGAACCCAACAGATCGAGGCCGAGCTGGAATCAAGCATATAATCTTAACTGACAAAAATGGTATACCTATTGCGGTTAAGATCATTCCAGCAAACGAGTCCGATAGGCACCAGATTGAAGAAACCCTCGAAAGGATTGGACTACCCCGGCCTAAACCAAAAGAAGTTGAGCAGCACCGCTGCGCAGACAAGGGCTTCGACTCAGCTGCCAACCGGCAGCTAGTAGAAGATTGGGGCTACACTTCTCATATTATCAAGCGCGGGGCTCAAGTTAAACCCATTCGACGCTATAATGCCAAGCGGTGGGTTGTTGAACGTACCCATTCATGGCT
>JAYTHP010000077.1:0-4950 GCA_043732485.1 Oligoflexia bacterium | reverse complement strand
GTTGCCAGGCAGCAGAGACAATCGCTTGCCGTCTTCCGGTTGTTCATTTTATCGGAGCTTTTGCTGAGCGCCGCTGGGTGTGTGGAGCAAGCAGGTTCTTTCTTGATTCCAGCCCGCCCTAGTCCCGCTAGCACTTCGAGTGCTGGTACGGGTTCGACAAGCGATACGCCTAACGAAACGATGGCTCAGGGATCGAATGGTTACCTTAGCCAGTGGTGATGCAACCCGATGTTCAAGCTCGATCTCCCTCCGCAGAGCGAGTTGCGGAGCGGCTGGCGATGCTAGTGTTACTGCTTCTGTCTTGATCTGTCACGATAGTCGCGATCTCTTAGCTGCTTATCGAGTAAAGTCTGAGCTAAAGTGCTGGCGTCTACTTGAGGGTGACCAGGGAAGCTGACTGAGGTATTGAAATGGGGTTGGCACTGGTCCCCCCACATCAGGCTTAACCGTCTGTCTTGTTCCTATAAGGCTGGCATGTGCTTGTGTTTTGGCCTTGCGGAGCAGGTCTCCTTGTCGCCCAACTGCCGCTTGCTTGCCAGCGCAGCCGTCGGTTACCCCGGGGCCCCTAGGAACCCTAGCGACTGCCAAACATTTGACATAATCAACCAAAAAAATCAGGCTCAGCGCCTGTTGATCCCAGCCAGGCGGTAAGAATTGCAAATGATATTTATTTTAAAATAAATTCAATATTTTTAAAATAGTAAAAAATATCTTTGATCTGTTGTACCTCAAGTACCCCTTTAGTTTATCGCGCCCACGCAATTCCAAGGCCTGTTTACCTAACAAGAAGGCGAGCTGAAGCCGATGATGGATTTTTCGCCACAGGAGGCTACTCACTTAAAAAGCTACAAACCAATTATTTGGTGGCTCCCTGGATTTGCAGCGCTGATTATTTTCGGAAACTGCTCACGATTTCCGTTCATCACTTTACCCTGACTGATGGTCGGCTCGTGCATGAAACCCTACAATAACACTAATATTCCTGAGCGTCTCGTTGGGTTCGTGAAACATATCCAAGGGTAAAGTCTAACCGTTTGGTTCGTTAAAGAGTCTCTGTCATTATTTCTGACGACCGCTCGAAGCTAAATTAGTATTGATTATCTTTTCTATCTTACCGCTTTTGTGTGCATCGCTGGTCGCAGGTCAGCTGTTAGCAACCGGCCCATCGACCACCTCCTACTCTCCTTGACGCCACCGCCAACGACCTCGTCTTTTTCTTTCGTTTTAATGGGCGCAAAGGTGAGAGCTGTCCCACAACCTGAGGATGCTGCGAGTGGGTGAGTTAACTATAAAACAGTGTTTCGCGAACCACAATTTTTTGTGGAGAGCGCGGGATTTGCGTGAACTTCTTAAGATGTTGCATGATCTTGGTCTCTGCGGCGCGAATGGCCTCCTCAGGGTGCTTCCTGGTGGCTCTTGCCACAAGGGGGCCATGAGAGAGATAGACGTCAAAAGCGCATTGATAGTCTTGCTCTTTTTTTTCTATCATCGCCATCAAGGTAAAATGGTGGGATAGGTAATCCGAGATGCGCAGTAAAGCCAAATTACCGGCGATGCGAATCTCTTCAGTGACCTCCATGTTTTTAAACGAAAATTGACTGTTCATCATAAGCGGCCTCTTTTCTGTCAGTGACGGAAAGCTTCTAGTGGATTAGACTCAGTGAGATGAGGAAGCAAGTAAACAAGTAAGTAAGTAAACAGTACAAGGTGTCAGGGTGGGGTGGCTGCAATTCCCCCGTGCTTGAGATGGTCAATAGCTTGAAAAACAGCCTTTTGGACGGAGTTAGCGGTTTGACTGGTCTTCCAAATCGTGTTACCGAAGTCAATATTGAGTTCGCACTCGACGTAGGCGTCAGGCGACATCCGCTCAAGCGTGACTTGGTAAGCTTGAATAGGGTTTGGGGTGGGTGCAGCGGATTGTGAGGCGATCCATCGATCAATTTTCTTCTCAAGGATACGTTGCAAAGGTTTTGAAGGTTTGAGGCCGAAGTAGTGGAATTGTTTCACGGGTTGCTGGATCATAGGTGTTCCTCCTTTTTTCCGCTAAGCTCATGGCGTAAAATCAATGCATTAAGCTTAAGTTTTTTGATAGCTGATCATAGGTTCGAAAAAAGCGCTGCATTGCAGGACTGCACTCAGAAAAAATGCGAGCGACTTTTTTTTTCTAACTGTTCTTTTAATGTGGGCAGCCTTTTTAGAGTGTCAAGGCGATGGACAGAGGAAAAAAGAATAGAATTTTTTTCCTTTAGGAAAGGCGCGCTTGAGGGTGTGCAGCAGTTGACAGGGGGATAGAAAGGGAAAAAAAACCCAGGCACCTATGGGGGGGCCTTTGCTCAGGCTTTCTCGGCGACCTTTGCGGAGAAAAATGAGGGGCAGAAAAAGGGAAAAAAAGCCGTAAACGATTCTCTTTTCTTGTCTTCTTCCTGGAATCCCTTGACCTAATTTTACGTTTTTTTGGTTCTTCTCACTTCCTTCCCTCTCCCGCCCTCCTGCTCTTTTTTTTTCCTTTGGGGGTTAAGTTTCCTATGGCGTTGGGGGAAATGGGGGGGGGCTGATGTTTCAGCGCTGGGGTGGTGGGGGGTTTTGTGCTAAACGTGCCCTATGGGGGAGGCGGAAGTGAGAACAGCGGTTCGTGCAACGAATCGGCCAGAAGGGCTGGTCTTGCTGTCCGTTGAGAAGAAGAGGTTTTGCAAACGATGACACGTGTAACGTCTTTAACCGGCTTAATCTGGCGTGCGCGTTGGGTGGAGCGTTTTCCTGGTGATCGAGAGCCGGATAATTTTATCAGACGGGTTTCAGGCGTGCTTTATTCTCTCGTCACGCCGACGCCAGTGGCCCGACCTCAGCTACGGGGTTGGTCACGTCGGTGCGCTGAGGAGTTGGGGCTAGAGCCGGATTGGGTGGGGGACTCGCAAAGTTTGGCCTTATTGGCTGGTAATCTCGTTTTACCGCTCATGAGGCCCTATGCTGGGCGTTACGGGGGCTATCAATTCGGTCATTGGGCTGATCAGTTGGGGGATGGGCGGGCGATTCATTTAGGGGAGTGTTGGGCTCCGTCCGATTCACCGTCAGCTGTGGGCGGGGAGCGTCGGCCCGCTGGGGTTTGGTTGGAGTGGCAGCTCAAGGGTGCGGGACGCACGCCCTATTCGCGCTCAGGCGATGGCCGGGCCGTTTTACGCTCTTCGGTGCGGGAGTTTTTGTGCAGTGAAGCGATGCATGGTTTGGGGGTGCCGACTACCAGGGCTTTGAGCTTGCTGACGACGGGCGAGAGCGTGATGCGAGATTTTTTTTACGACGGTCACCCGGCGCCAGAACCGGGGGCGGTGGTTTGCCGGGTGAGCCCTTCGTTTGTGCGTTTTGGTCACTTTGATTTACTGCGAGCCGACGGCGAACCTCAGCTGATGGAGCAGCTTGCTTCCGCTCTGATTGAAGATCATTTCCCCGTGCTCGGGCCTGAGCTGGCGCGCAACCGAGTGGAGGCGTTTGCCCAGCTGTTTGAGCAAGTCAGTCGACTCACTGCCGAGTTGATGGTGCACTGGATGCGAGTGGGGTTTGTGCACGGGGTGATGAATACCGATAATCTCTCAATTTTAGGTCTCACGGTGGATTACGGTCCTTTTGGGTGGATGGAGCGTTTTGATCCGACCTGGACGCCAAACCTCACGGATGCCCGCACGAAGCGTTACGGATTTGCCCAGCAGCCGGGGGTCGCTTTGTGGAATCTAACGCGGCTGGCCGAAGCCTTTGCGATGCTAGGACCTGAGCCCACCCGCTTGCAAGCTGGATTAGTACTCTTTCAGACGCATTATGAGCAGCGGTTTCAGGAGATGATCCGCCAAAAGCTGGGGCTGGGTCAAGCCGGGAGGGGTCTTACCGCTCAGGAGCTTGGTCACTTTGAGTCTTGGATCGAGGCGCTTTTTTCGCTGCTGGTGCAATCCGACATTGATTTTACCTTGTTTTTCCGCGGCCTCAGTCAATGGCTCCGAAAACAGTCGGTGGACGTGGAGGAAGCAGGCAGCGTCGCGTTAGAAGCAGAGGCAGCATGGACGGCGCGCGTTTTGCAGCAACTCACCCCGGCGCTCTATGCGCCGTCGCCCTTGTCTCCAGACTGTTTGCGGTCTTGGGTCCGGTGGTTTCAGACTTACGATCAACTCCTCAGTCATGCATCGGTTGCGGAACCAGGCGGGGCGGTAGGGCTGCAGGCCAGGGCTCAGGCTATGGATCAAGTCAACCCGCTTTATGTTCCGCGCAGTGCCCTCCTTTATCAGGCCATCCAGGCAGTGGAGCAGGGAAATGACCAGGTTTTAGAGCGTCTTTTGCACGTGTGGTCCAATCCTTACTGCAAACAGCCAGGCGCCGAGGATTTAGCGGCTAAACAGCCGGAGTGGGCGAGAATTCAAGCCGGGTGTTCAAGTTTCTCTTGTTCCTCGTAAAACTTTCAGCATAATCTGGAAAACTGCAGCAACAACGATCGCTCGGCAGCGAGGGCCCAGTTTACACGAAGAAAAAAATTGCTTCGGTTTGAAAAAAAAAGATAGTAGACCTCACCCCCCTGTGTCAACACCCAGGAACCTTAAAACAGAAGGCGAACGTTTAGCCGCTTATCGACATTTTGCTGAGCCACTGGCTCCTCCCATTGCGGCGGGGAGGTGGCGAGCAAGGAACCCACCGCTTGTGACGATTTTGTGGCGCTCACGGCTGCGATGTTCCAAAGTAAGCTGCCCATATAACCCTGTTTCGCAATTGCCTTTTTTTGTTTAGTCTCTTGCTAACAGCGAAGACCACGACAGAGCGGTGAAGATGGCAGGGTAGGCAATGGAGTGGCATTGAGCGTCAGATGGCTCCCCCCAGGGCAGCAGCCGCAGGGGGGATGGCCTGCAAGGACGCTTTAGGCAGAGGCTTGAGCTGATTTTGGCGGCTCTTTCACCTTCGATGGCAGCGAGGCTAAAT
>JAYTHP010000076.1:0-1410 GCA_043732485.1 Oligoflexia bacterium | reverse complement strand
CATTGAGCCGCTGATTGGTCATGTCAAAAAATTCGGCTTGGCCAGAAGCAAAATGAAGAGTGACGCAAACACCCATGGATCTGGATTTACAGCCATTTCGGGGTACAATTGTTCCCAATGGATGCGGAAAATCAAACCAAAGAGGTTAAAAATGGCTGCTTAGTTTCGCGGAAGCGACTAGATAGCCAAAAAGGCCTGATTCTGCAATTTCCGATCCCCAACCCATCAGCGTTGCGCTTGTCTCGCCTCGGTCAACGCTGCCCTGAATCGCTCCGATGCGGGCAGCCTCGGGGCGCTGCTCAAGCGAAAGGATGGATCACTCAGCTGCGAACAGGACGCGGCCGCAATCGCTCCCAAAAAAGGGAGCTCTACGAGATCGAGATGCAACTCACCCCCGCTGGGCTGGCCGATCGGCAGGCCGTCACCGCCACTTTTTTTGGCTTTATCCGATTTTTACAAGCCCAAGGACTTTCTTGGGAGCAATTTCACGAGCAGCGGCAAGACAGTCCTGGAGCGTGAAAGGGCTGCAGGGGTGTATCAACTGCGGCCGCGCTGGAATCCTGAGGCCTATCAGCAGTTTTTGCGCTATTTGCAGCCTGAACGCTTGCAACTCCTCGTGAATGATCTCGCCGCCGCCACTACCGCCAGAAACCTGCCCACCACCTGGTACGACCTAAGCTATGACGTCCAGCCGCTCTGGGCAATGCAGCGCAAGCAGCCTATCAACACGCAGCCCCCACGCCTGAGATGTTGCCTGCCCCGCAAAATCCCTTCGTGCCCGAGCTAATAAATAGGATGAGGAAAAGAAAGAGCGAAGAGGCGAGTGAGGAACCCGCTCACACCCCTGAGTAGCCCTTCGTACGCAGCTTTCTCCTACCCGAGCGGGTGATCGACCAGAGCTCCTTACAACTCTGGATGCTCAGTCACCCCCCTTTTTTGCGGCTCGAAGCGGTTTTTACCCTCCAGCTGCGCTTTAACCAGTACTCCTCTTTGAAAAAAGCCGCAGCCATGCACCTCTGGCAGGTGGGGCGCTTGAAGCCTCACAAAGCAAGTGAAGCGATCAAGCGCAACGAGCACTTTTCACGGCGAGCTCACGCAATTGAGTCGCGGGCTGCAATTGTGCTTTCAAGGGCCCGGCGCGAAACTGCCGTTGTTCGTTAAAACCTGGGTGCAAGGCAATGACCGAGTTCAAGCTCAGCCCCCAGGAATAGGAGGACCTCAGACAAGCGGAACTGAGCCGTCTGCGCGATCTGCCTTTCAGTGAACCGTTTGAGCAAACACTTTTGCGCTGGATACTGGTGCTTCACCCGCACCAGTATCCCCACGACCAACTAATCCTACTGCTTGAAACCCTCTCCATTGACGAGGTCACCGAACTAGCCGAGCAGTGGCGTCACCCTGTGGTCGCAC
>JAYTHP010000075.1:0-15196 GCA_043732485.1 Oligoflexia bacterium | reverse complement strand
TTTGGCTTCCTCATCCGTGAGGCTCGTGTGCGCGAGACTCAAAGCAGTGAGGTGACAGTTTTCGTGCTTCAAAGCTTGCGCCAGCTCGAGTACACCCTCTGGGCCCATCCGCTGATTACCCGCGAGATCAAGCAAACGGAGCGAGTTTTTCTCCCGCAAGGCTTGCGCCAGGGCTCTTGCCCCCCCCTGTTCGATCTCATTTTCCTGCAAAACCAGTGCTGCCAGCTGACTGTGTTGGGCCTGAAGCGAGCGCGCAAGCAATTTGACGCCCTCATCACCTAGAGGATTTTGCGTCAAATCGAGCGTGCGAAGCCAACGACTCTGAGGGTTGGCAAGAGACTGTGCAAGCTGCGCAGCTCCTAGCGCGGTGATTTGATTGCCGCTTAGCCTCAAAACCGTCAGGTGATTGCCTGGCGCTTTGAGAAGCTGCGCCAGCTGGGTGGCACCCTCGTCCCCCATCATGAGCGCCTGCTCGCGACGGCCCGGCAAGTCTAGCTCAATTTCTTTGGCACCCACCAGCTGAGTGAGCAGCTGGGTACGCTGGGCGTTCCAGCCTGCTTGCGAGAGCACTCGCACGGCGATCCGCCTAAACTGGGTAGCCTCAAGGGAGTTGGCAAATTGTGCCCATTCGTCGCCGTCTTGCAGCCTCAGTCTCAAGGCGCTTGCAAAGTAGGGTACTTTTTGGCGGTTGAGCTGCAAAAACGCATCGTAGGTTATTTCTGGTGCTTGAGAGAGTAAGTCTTGGGCATACTGACGGCGGTAAGTGACGTCAGCGCCATTCGCCAGTAAAGCGTTCAACAGCTCTGAGGAACAACACGCGAGCCGTAAAACCGCTTGCGGGTTTAAGCTTAAAGCCACCTCCCGCAGCAGTAGGGCAGGCAATTGCACGAGCTGCAAAGCCTGTTTTTTCCCCGTTTCCTGGAGCAATCTCGGGGGCAATTTGACACTTTTTGGTTCACTCGAGGCTAAATCGGCCGGGGACTGGAACCGCCCCCGTTCTTCTTCTTGCTGCGTCGTCAGCTGCTGCTGCTGAGAGGGTGGGTTTTTGAGGGGTGCCAGACTCGACTTGAGCCCGCGCCGTTTTTCACCCGGGTTTAAGCCGGCTACGCTCTTGGCTGACTTCCGACGGTCAGGTGACCTAGACAAGCTGTTTCCCGCCCAAGCGCTAGGCTCGCAAAAAATCCCCTCAGGATGCCAAAGAAGCAGCGCGAACAGCATAAAAAATGAAAATAGATTTTTTTGTATCATACTCTCCAAGGGTACCTGTAAAACGCGCGGAGTGCGACTCCCCTATCAATACCCTCTTTGTCCTCCTCGTCATTCTTGCTCTTTGCTTCTTCCGGTACAGTGCCCATTTTTTTCCTCATCTTTTCCAAAAAGCCCAAAAAGCCCAAAAAGCAGTGACCTTTTCCCTCGCGTTTCACCCAACACCCCTGAACTCCGCCTCGCCTCCAAAAACCCCTCAAGTTTTTAGGCACCCGCGACGAAGAGAGAGAGAAGAGCTAGGAATCTGACTTTTTTGACCAAAACGACAGTGAAACCGATCAGCCCAGTCCCCGGGCTAAGCCTTCTTGGAAGCTCCTCGTCGCAAGACGTCTCCCTCAAAGAGCAAGAAAGAAAGCAAGAAAGTGAGTGCGTATCTATGAGCAACAAGCCAAGAAAACAAACCCTAACCTTTGCCTTAACCGGTCTCTTGCTTCTTACCGAAGTACTACTGTGCAAGAGCGCTTCAAGCACGATGCACCAAGCCGTCACCGCGCCCAGCAAACACTCCGCCGCCACTCCCCTCTCCAGCAGCAGCCAAGTGGAGATGGCCGCAAGACTGAGACCTCCACCGACCTTTCACTTAGGCTCAGGCAGCTCAAGCCTACAAAAAGACTCCTTACGTCCCAGACTCGATGCCCCAGCGCAAAGCAGCTCTTTTGGGCAGATGACGCCGGCTTTTAACGTACGACCAGGCGCCAAAAATACGAGTCTTTTTGTCGGTCAAGGGCCCGCCGCTCTCAAGCCCGCCCAACCCGACCCAAAAATGCTGGAGCGACAGAAGTTCTATAAAAACGCCACTTCCGATAATTTTCCCATTGAGTCGATGGAATAACTTGCGGCTAGCCATAACGAATTTGTCGTTGTCCTTCTCTGTTTCTGCCTCTAGCTCTGGGCCTAACTGTCCGAAGACGCCAGCGAACGCTGATCCCGCAACTTACGGTGATAGCTCACGGCAAAACGATGCGCTTCATCGCGCAATTGCGTGAGCAACTGATACGCCTTCGAGCGCGGCAAGAGTGAAACCGGATTTTTGCGATTCGGGATAAACACCCGCTCCAACGAAGAGCGCACTTCTTTGGCTTGAAAGTCAGACTCCACCCTGGCTTTTGCTAAACCCACCACCCCCACCCCTTGAATCCCTAATTCTTCAAAAATAGCCACCGCTTGCGCTAACTGGCCCTTCCCCCCGTCCACCACTACCAGCTGCGGCAAGGCCTCTTCCCGGCGTGCAAAGCGGCGAGCCAGCACCTCCCGCATCATGGCAAAATCATTGGCCCCTTCAATGGTTTTAATCTTATAACGGCGATACAAGCTCTTCTCAGCCACGCCGTCAATAAACACCACCCGCGAGGCCACGGCGTCTTGGCCCTGAATGTTGGAGATATCGTAACACTCCATGCGCTGGGGAAATTTACTGAGCTGCAGCTTGGTTTGAATCTCCTCCAACCCAGCCCAACTGGCACCACTTGCCTTCTTTTTGGCTTGCTGCAACGAGTGCTGGGCGTTGACGTGCGCCACGTTCAAGAGTTGTTGCAGCTTGAGCTGCTGGGGGGCGTCCAAGCCTGCACCCCCCGCGGCCTCTGCGCCCTCTTGCGGCAGCACCCGCAGACGAATCTGCAGGACTTCCTGCAAGACTTCATGCTCATCAGGTAAGAAGGGCAATAAGATCTCAGCCACGCCACCTTCAGGCGCGGCTTCTGCCTCTGCCCTGTGACCTGCGCTGGCCTCTGCGCCGCTCTTTGCTGTGGGCGTCAAATAGTACTGGGTGAGAAAATCTCTTAAAACCTGGCCATCCGAGCAAGAAGCATCGCTATTTTGCACCTGAAAATGACGCACCCCCGACATTTTCCCCACCCGGATTTGTAAAAGACTGATTTGCGCCCACTCCTCTGCCCGGGCCAGATGAATGACATCAAAATGCGCCGCAGCACTGGCATCATCGACCCCTTGCGTTTGGGTCACCAACTTAAAATTGAGAATTTGATCCCGGTAATCAGCTGCCACCTCAAACTGCTCTTGGTCGGCAGCCTCCTCCATCTCAACCGTCAATAAATCGACAAGCATCTGGGTGCGTCCCTCTAGCTCCCCCATGGCTGCTTGAATCGAGCTCCCATAGCCTTCTGCATCGATCTTCCCGACACAAGGAGCTGAGCATTTCTTCATTTGGTACAAGATGCAAGGCCTACTGCGATGCGCAAAGGTGTTCTCAGAACAATCCCGCAACTGAAAATAGTCCGTGAGCAGGCCCATCACCTGCCGGGCTGCAAGCGCCGAAGGAAAGGGACCAAAATAGCGGGCGCCGTCTCGTAACACCCGCCTGCTCCATTCAATCCGCGGAAAGGCGGTGTGTGCTTTGATCCTGAGGTAGGGGTAGTTTTTATCATCCTTCAAGCGAATGTTGAACTTGGGACGGTATTTCTTAATCAGCGTGACTTCCAGGATCAAGGCCTCGCTTTCAGTCTGGGTTAAGATCACCTCAAACAGGTCAATGCGATTGACTAACATCTCAATCCGCGGGATCTCGTGCTGGCTGGACTGGAAATAGCTGACCAAACGATTTTTCAGCGATTTGGCTTTACCGACATAAAGCACAGTTCCTTCGACCGATTTCATCAAATAAACCCCAGGCTGGAGGCTGGCGGCTTTTGCCGCCTCTAAAAGGGTCCTTCGATGCTCAGGAAATGCTTTCCACTCTTGATTTTCCATCAGAAAACACTATAACCTGATTTAACGATTAAATCTTAAGGAGATTGTTATGACCCCCAAATCATCCCCTGCCCACACTCAGGATCACACGCGCGATTCGCAACACAGCCCTCAAGATAGCGCTCATTCTCCGGTGGCTCAGGAGACCCTCTCTTACTGCACCAGCTGTAAGATGGATTTAAATCACATTATTGTTGCCCTGAAAGGCGACAAAATCGCTAAGGTTCAGTGTTTGACTTGCAAAAAAGAACACCTCTACCGGGCGCCCAAGGGAGTCACTGATCCCCAGGCAGTGAAGAGCAAGGCCGCGAAGAAAACACCGCGCGCCGATAAAGACCCTGAAATGCACCACTCCATCGAGCTGGAGTGGTCGAAACTGATGGGTGCCCATCCAGAAGTTCCGCTAAAACCCTACCACATGAAGGGACATTTCACCTTAGGGGATAAAATTACCCATAGCCAGTTTGGCGATGGCATCATTGGCAAGCTGATTTACCCCAATAAAATTGAGGTGATCTTTCGTTCCGACGTCAAGATCTTGATTTATGCGGGAGCCACGACTCATCATTCTTAGTATGAGAGAGAGAGAGAGACAAAGGGCTGAGGCGTGGCCTCAGCCCTTTGTCGTTCGACCTATGACTCACACAGCCTCTTTTCACCCGCGACTTCAATCGGGGATGAGATCTCAACCCTCCCTACCCCCGCGCCCGCAAGCGACGTCTCCAAAGAGGGTGATGTTGGCTGTGATGTGTGGCTTGTATCTCAGTTCTATCCTGGGAGGATGCTCTTCCCCTTCGACGAAAAAAACGGAAGGGGCGCCTACAGCGAAACACTCCTGGAAGCAATGGCAGGGAAAAAAGATTGCTTTCATTGAGGTGGTTGACGACCTCCACTCGCTTGCCACCCCCACCAACAAACGGATCATTGAGGTGGCTTTGATCAATCAGCTGGCAGCCTTACCTGACCACTTGGTTTTGGTGGCTAAAAGCGTGATTGAAGCGGCCAAGCTGCAGCCGCAGCAAAACCCCCTGGATTGGGAAGGCATCGCCCGCGCTGCTGGGGCCGACGTAGCAGTGCGCGCTAGGGTACTGCAAATGACGGTGGATCGCCAGGCGGGCTTCGTCAACCAAGCGGTGGTCGACAGCCAGTGGCAAGCCGAGCAAGGCAATGATGCTCAGCGCCTCGCCCAGGTGGCGGTCCAAGGGTTGCGCGGTCATGTGGAAATTGGTCTTGAGTGGCTGGATTTTGCTACCCAGGCCCGCCT
Source organism: Oligoflexia bacterium (assembly GCA_043732485.1). Classification (GTDB taxonomy): domain Bacteria; phylum Bdellovibrionota; class UBA1018; order UBA1018; family UBA1018; genus JAYTHP01. The sequence continues at coordinate 9,960 of JAYTHP010000075.1, read as the reverse complement.
CAGCCTGCAAGCGAGCGCCAGCGCGCAAACTGAGCAAAAAGCGGAAACCGAGGCGATTCACCTGCCACCGATGTTAAGATTTTTAGAGAATTTGACAAACAAAGCTTTTAAGGATTGCTTTAGCGCGTATAATTAAAGAATGACGCTGACGCAGCAACTGATTGAACGCTCAAGCCGTTACTTAAATCGTCCTGCTTTGCGATCCTCCCAAGGCAACTTGAGTTATGCGGCCGTGCTCGCGCAGATTTCCCGCCTCAGCTATCTCTTCAGTCATGATTTTGTCAGCTCGCAGTCGTTCTCAAGTAAGCAGGCGATTCGCGTGGCCTATTTGTGTCGCAATAGCCCGGCGATGGTGCTCAGTTTTTTAGCCATTTCCAACGTACGGGGCGTCAATATTTTACTCAATCCGGCGGCAAACGACGAAGCGCTGGCCCTGCATTTGCTAGAAACGGGGGCCACCCACTTAGCCGTGACTGAGGATCAGGCCGCACGCGGCAAAAAATTACTGCAAAACTATCGCTTGCCGCTCACTTTCATTGAGGTGGAGAAGAAAAGGGGCGGGGAATACGACACGCACTTTTCAGTAGTCGGTATCCAAGCGCCGCTGCTGACTGACCCCATTTTTTGTCTCAGCAGTGGTGGCACTACGGGGAAAACGAAGTGGGTGGAATTCACCCACTCCCAGGTCATTGCTGGGCTGCAAGTACTCAACTCGCGCTATCACCTGAAGGCCGGAGAAAACTTTTTCACTGCCCTGTCTTGGGCTCATCCCTTTGCACTCATTCACGGTCTTTTACTGCCGCTTTTCTCGGGGGCCACGGTTTGCCTGAGCCAGACGGCAGCCGTGCAGCCAAAACCCGAGGGACCCGGGCAAGACGGGAGTAGGGTCTTGGGTACTGAGGACAACCCGCCACAGGCCGCCACGCAACTCCACGACGACGTCGTGGTCGCGCTAAACTTTCTAGCCCAGGTGCCGATTCATCGCTGGCTTACGACTCCACCTGGTTTACAGCAACTGACCGATCGCCTTGCAAGCCAAGGTCAATCCTTGCCTGCCTTACAATCGATCAGTGTGAGCCTAGGACCGCTGCCACCGGCGCTTGCCGCTGAGTGCGAAAAGCTCCACTTACCCCTCCTTTCGGTCTTTGGCCAAACGGAGAACTTGTGGATTGCAGCGATGCAAGAGTTTTACAAAGCGGAGAACGCTAAGGAATCAACCTCCTTCAGCCTTAAAAGTCGCAAAAAACCAAAAAACCTGACCCTCAGAGGCTTTCCCGGCATGAACTATAAAGTCATGGATCCAGGGGGTGACCCGGTGGAGAGCCACCAGGTGCGCCAGGGTCTTCTGGCGGTTTCCAGTCGCTGGGTGATGCACCATTACTGGGACGATGAGAAAAAAACCAAATCAGCCTTACGCGGTTCCTGGCTGCACAGCGATGATCTTTTTGAGCTAAACGGTAGCGGTGAAGGCGACGCGTTGGAACTCAGCTGGATTGCCCGTCGCACCCAGACGTTTTCCTTTAAAGGCGGCTATATCACCTTTAGTGAACTCTCAGCCTTACTGCAACAGGCACCCGAATTCCTCGATGCCGCGGCGTTCTCCATTTTGAGTGGCAACCGCAAGCCGCTGCTGGTGTTTGCCATTGTCAAACACCCGGGCGTGCCGCTGACCGAACGACAAGTGCTCGAAGTGGCCCAAGCACGCTTTCCAGCACACTTGCAACCCGCCTTAATCATTTTTGTCGATACTTTGCCCCGTGATTCTGGTGGCTCAATCCATTTTTATCACTTACAATTACAGTATACAGGAGCAGCAGGCTAATGATGATGATGACCAACAGCAATGATGACACCCCACCAGAAATGCCCGCTTTTAACCAAATCCAATTGCGTTTTGAGGTCAAAAACCTTACCTCGCAATTTGCGCTCAGAAAAATTGATGAAATCCAGCTGCTTGAGATCAATCCCCATGAACTGGTCTTGAATCTCCCTCCCGCTTCTTGCACCGCCGGACACCTCCTCGACATCACGATCCGCCAAAGTCCCGACGGCCACCAAGCCGGCCCCTTGCTAGTGGATAGAAACGCCCCGGTGGTTTTTCAAACCACCGGAAAAATCATCGATTTTGAGCAAAACCCTGATAAATCCCAGCGCGTGACCATGCAACTCGTGCAATTCACCGAAAGCCAGTGGGTCAGCTTTCAAGCACTCTTTGAGCAACGACAAGCCGATTTATTAAAAATTTTCCAAGCCGCAAGGGAGTAACCGCAAAGACACCCCACGACGACGACACCAACTGACGCGCCGCTGAAACCGTAAGCAATGAAAAACCGAGAAGAAATTAATCAAGAAAATCAAGCCATTAAAAGCTATCTCGAAACGCAATCGCTCCTGATTGTCGATCCCGGAGCCTCGTCACGCTTAGGGATTATCAAGATTTTATGTGACCTGGGTGCCCAGCCGACTCGTATCACCCAGGCTGCAAGTTTTGAAGAAGCCACCGAATGCTTGGCCGCTCAGTCGGCCCAAGTGGTGGTTGCTGAATACAACCTCAAGCAGGCCTGTGGTCTTGAGCTGCTGCAACGACAACGCGAGCGTCTCGCCCAAGAGCCGGACGAAGACGGAGAGGGATCGGAGTCGCCCTCATCAACATCCGCCGCACAAGCCTCGCTTTTCATGATTATCACTGGTAACACCTCGCAATCGGCAGTCGCCAGGTCCGCAGAGGAGGACATTGATGCCTATATCCTCAAACCTTTTTCTGCAAATGCGCTGAGGAACGTCTTACTGGCCGCAATTTTAGCAAAAATCCGCCCTTCAGAATACGCTCGCCTGATGGAGCAAGGTAAGGGTTTTTTACAGAACAAGAATCTAGGGGAAGCCGAGAAAATCTTCAAAAAAACTTTGGCCATGGCAGCCCAGCCGACGTTAGCTTGCTACTATATGGGGCAAATTAGCGCGTTGCAAAATCAACCGGCTGAGGCGCAGGCCTTTTACGAGCGCGGCTTAGGCTATAACCGCATCCATTTTAAATGCTTGTCAGGCCTGTTTGAGCTCCTCAACCAAGCCCATAGACGCACAGAAGCTTACGAAATCGCCAAACGCATCATTCAATACTTTCCAGCCAATCCCAAACGGCTGTCTGAGGTCTTAAAACTGGCCATCGAGACGACACAGTACGATGACATTGAAAAATACTTTACCCTCTATAAATTACAAGACAACAAAACGGAAGACTTAGTGCGTCACATGTCAGCCGCACTGGTGATCTGCGGTAGACAGTACTTGAATCAGACGATGGCCCACAGGCGCGCCTTCGATTTACTCAACGCCGCAGCCTCCGTCAGTGGCAATCGCCCGGCGATCTTAAAAGAAATCATCCTAGGCCTGGCCGAGCATCACATGTCGCGGGAAGCAGCAGGATTTTTACCCTTCTTCCCGCGCGGCAGCGAAGGCACCGTGGAGTCGCGCCTCTGCAAATTGTATGTGGCCGACTTGCAAGGATCCGACAACCGCGGCTTACTAGAAAAAGGCAAGGTTCTTTTAGCGGAGGGAATTTTTGACGCCCACCTGCTCTTAGTGCTGCATCAGCATGCCTGTCGTAGGCAGCTGCTTGCCGACGCTGAGGCCATAATACAAGCTGCCACCCAGCACTGTCCGGCGTTACTGCCCCCGATGCAAGAGCTCAGTAAAAAAACGAACTTCAAAAAAGTCGTGCCAGCCTCAACGCCATCCACGCCGCCTCAGTCGGCCTCCTAAATGGCCAGCCCGAGCGCTAAAGCGGCAAGCTTTAAGCGCTTAATGCGATCTCTTAAGGCCGCAGCCTTTTCAAACTGTAGACTTTCTGCGGCCTGACGCATCGCCCCTTGCATTTTTTGCAAGCTTTGCGGTAACTCGCTCAAACTAGTAAAAAACTCTCCTGCCAACTCAGGGACTAACTCTTGATCGCTCAATCCGCTTTTCCCAGACGCTCCCGCCCCCTCCCCCTGCTCGCCCCACAAACTTCTGCCATGTCCGGAACCAGCCCCGGTGCGTAAGACCTTTTTTGCCATCCGCGAGCGGTCCGTCAGTCTGCCTGCCCCCAAATAGCGCTCGTCACTTTCCGCTGCCTCCAGCGTGGGCGTTAAAGGCTCTTGGATCAGCTTTTCAATCGTCTTAGGCACAATCTGGTGCTCGGTATTGAACGCCTCTTGCAACTTGCGACGCCTAGCGGTCTCATCCAGAGCTTTTTTCATGCTAACGGTGATCTGATCACCGTACAGAATCACGAAACCCTCGGAATTACGGGCCGCCCGGCCAATGGTTTGAATCAACGAGCGATGACTGCGCAAAAAACCTTCCTTATCAGCATCCAAGATTGCTACCAGCGAAACCTCCGGTAAATCTAAGCCCTCGCGCAAGAGATTAATACCGACTAAAACATCAAAGACCCCCAGTCTTAAGTCCCGCAGAATCTCAATCCGCTCCAAGGTATCAATGTCCGAATGCAGGTATTTTACCTTTACCCCCAACTGCTGGTAATAGCGGGTCAAATCTTCCGCTAATTTCTTGGTCAAGGTGGTGATCAAGACCCGCTGCTGTAACGCCACTCGTTTGAGGATTTCTTGATAAAGATCATCCACTTGATTTTTAGCAGGCCGTACTTCCACTCGCGGATCCAGCAGCCCAGTGGGACGAATCACCTGCTCAACAAACTGACCCTGAGATTGCGCAAGCTCATAATTACCCGGGGTGGCTGAGACGTACAAGACCTGCTGCACGCAGCCTTCAAACTCACTAAAATTTAAGGGCCGATTATCCAACGCCGACGGCAAACGAAAGCCATGCTCGACTAAAGTCATCTTGCGGGCGCGGTCACCGCGATACATCCCCCCCACTTGCGGGATACTGACGTGACTCTCATCGACGATCAGTAACCAATCTTTGGGGAAATACTCCAATAAAGTCGGTGGCGCGTCGCCCGCCTGTCGTCCCGTTAAATGCCTGGAATAGTTCTCAATCCCCGAGCAATACCCCAGCTCCTCGATCATTTCGAGATCAAAAAGCGTTCTTTGCGCTAAACGCTGTGATTCTAATAATTTACCCATCCCTTCTAGCTCCTGCAGCCTGCCGCGTAGCTCCTCTTGGATCGACGTCATGGCCCGCTTGCGGTAGGCCAAATCGGTCACATAATGGCTAGCAGGATACAAGGTCACACGCGGGATCTTTTGTAAGCGCACGCCTCTGAGCGGATCAATCTCGGATAAGGCTTCAATCTCATCACCAAAAAACTCTATCCGAATCGCGCGCTCCTCCTCATAAGCGGGAAACACCTCCACCACATCCCCTCGCACCCGAAAGGTCCCCCGATGAAAATCCACATCGCTGCGCTTGTACTGGATTTCGACCAATTTTTTGAGCATCTCTTGCCGCTTGATCGTCCGGCCCACTTCGAGCGGCAAAATCATCCCTTGATAAGCCTCAGGCGAACCCAAGCCGTAAATGCACGAAACCGACGCTACGATAATCACATCATTCCGCTCTAAAAGCGAACGGGTCGCCGAGTGCCTGAGCTTATCAATTTCATCGTTGATCTGGGACTCTTTTTCGATAAAAGTATCCGAGGAAGGCACGTAAGCCTCGGGTTGGTAGTAGTCATAATAGCTGACAAAATACTCAACCGCATTTTCCGGGAAAAAAACTCGAAACTCACTAAAAAGCTGGGCCGCAAGCGTCTTATTGTGACTCAAAATCAGTGTCGGCCGGCCAATCTGAGCAATCACGTTAGCCATGGTGAAAGTCTTGCCCGAACCCGTCACGCCTAACAAGACCTGAGCGCGCTCTCCTTCGCGCACCCCTGCCACCAGTTTCTCAATCGCCTGCGGCTGATCACCCGCCGGCTGATAAGTCGTCTTTAAAACAAAAGGACGATCAGAAAAAATAGCCATGGTAGCAGGTATAGCGAGATTTCCGCAAAATGCCTAGCAAGGACTTCCAAGGACAGCCTGCGACCGCACAGCTCAAAGGTGCTTTTCTTGCGCCAGAGAAACTTCCAAGCGTTTCACACAAAAATTGAGGAGCGAAACCAAGAGATAGTAACAGCCCGCAGCCATCAGCAACGGCTCAAAATAGGAGTAAGTTTCAGCGGCCACCACCTGAGCCCGCCGCATGATGTCCTCCTCCCCTAGTGTCGATACCAAAGCGGTTTCTTTCAGTAAATTGACCACCTCGTTCATCAAAGCGGGTAAAACATTGCGAAACGCCTGCGGCAGGATAATCGCTTGCATCATCTTAAAATAAGGGACATCCAACACGTGAGCCGCTTCGTATTGACTGCGATCCACCGACTTGATCCCCGTGCGAATGATTTCTGAGACGTAAGCCGCTGAATTTAAAGAAAAAGCAATGACCCCTGCCACCATCGGTGAAATCTTATAATGCAACAAACTAGGGGCCCCAAAATAAACCAAACTCAATTGCACCAGCATCGGGGTGCCACGGAACAACGAGGTATAAAACTCCGCCATCCAGCGCCCCAACGTCCACTCCCCCACTTTCATTAACGCTAGCCCTAACCCTAAAATCAAGCCCCCAATGGCGGCAATCACCGTGTACTTTAAGGTGGTGAGCATCCCGAGGGCGATGAACTGGAAATTCTTAAGCATGCGGCCTGAAGAAGCCAGCGACGGCGGATGATGGAGCCATTTAACTTCCAGTTGCTGGATCACGCCCACTTTTTGTAACTGCTGCAACGCCTGATTCACCGCAGTCAAGGAAGCCTCGGCCCCTGCTTCGGTTTTTGCAAGCGCAACAGCATAGCCCTCCTCCGAACGCCCTAGAACCCGGTAGGTTAAACCAGGATTGCTTTGCACAAAAGACGCGGCTTGGATCTCCTCTGCCAGAAGGCCGTCTAAGCGCCCAGATTTCAGTTCCTGAATTAAAATCGGATAACGCGCTAACGCCACGATCTGTAAGCCATGTAACTGAGCGCTGAGCTGTTTGCCGTAAGCTTCAAGCGTGGAGCCCAGTTGAGCACCAATTTTTTGCCCCCTGGGCGTCGTTGAGGCTTCTTGCAGCAAACCCTGGCGATCTTGCGCCGTGATCAGCGCCACCGACGAGCGATAGTAGATCTGACTGAAGGCCAAGTTTTTCTTGCGCTCCTCTGTAATCGTCATGCCCGATAACACCCAGTCAACCCGGTGCGCTTGCAAGGCCGGAACGAGCGAAGAAAAATCCATGTCCAGAATGTCTAAGCGATATCCCAACTGTTTGGCCAAAGCTTCCGCCAGATCGACATCAAAGCCCATGATCTGCCCTTCACTTTTGAACTCAAAGGGCGGGTAATCGGCCGACAATCCCACAGAAATCAGCGGCCGCCGGTCGCTTTCCGTCTCGCCCAAAGCGGGTTTCACGCCTACGAACACCGAGGACAAAGACGAGCGGGCAGAATCGGGCACTTCACACGCCATTAGCCCCAGACAAAGAGCGGCACAAGCCCGCTTGACTTCAAAATAAAAAGGACTTTTTTTTTTCATAGCAAACAGCACTTTTAGGCATGTGACCCAAATAATCAAGCCAATACTCAAAATGCGCTCGTAATTTCATGCAAGAGATGGCATATTATGCAACCCCGTCCTCGACTCGGGGCTGAGCCGGAGGTAACAGAAAAAAAGCATCGCTTCAAGCTTTGGGTGCTCTCGCAACCGCGCTCTTCCTTCAAAGAAGCAAAAAAAAAGATCAGGAAGAAGAAAAAAGCAGAAAAAGAAAAAGTTAAAACCAACTCTCCCCCCTCAAGAGAAGGAGAAAAAGCGGGCTCCAGTTTAGGTTTTTTTCAGGCTTGCTGCCTCATTAGGCTCAGAGCCACTTCAGCAAAATAAGCAAAAAGTCTCCTGCGAAAATAAAAGTAGAATCGCTGCAGTGCATGTTTGTACTTTCTCAATCGCTGCCAGCCACTTGTAGTAAGCCCTTCCGTCCGTCACGCAATTACAAGCTCTCTTTTCACCTGAGCCAACCTTTAAGCACAGACGTTACAAAAGAGGAACGAACGAAGGCCCCTCCTGACTCAAGTCTCCTGAGGGGCCTTCGGAACACAAGCCCTATCTTCAGGCTAGCTGCAAGCTTCCACAGCTTTCGCACTTCAGCGAAATCCCGCTTTCATTGCCAACTCTTACCTTAAGGGGGTCTCCGTCGCCGCTGTGAGCAGCCTCAGTGAACCAGAGCATTGTACTTGCACCCCCAAATCGGCGCTTGGGCCCGAGACAGTCTCTTTAGAGCTTTGTTTTCACTCACGTTTTTAGCTTGTCCTTAGAACCCAAGAGAACCCAAGCATAATCAAGGCACTCAGGCGCTCAGGACTCCTTCAGAGCGGAGCACACCATTGACCTCAAGCCTGCACCGACCTCAAGCGGGCGAGCAGTTTTTAATAAAAAAATACTCTGACACGATAAGGAGAAAATAGTAAAGTAATCAGGATTTTGCAGCCCCAAGTCCTTTCCCCTTTTCATCGTAACGTTTCTCTTGGCACGCGCCTCAGGCCCTCAGAATGGCTCCAAGCGACATGCTTCGGGCCTGAGGCGCGCGCCCGTTGGGTGCGTTACACCCCATTCTGAAGCTTATCAATGCAAACAAGACAAGACCCTCCAAGCTTGCACACGAGGCCGCGTTAGAAGACCTAACCCTGTGATTGATTAAAGACTGACCAAGCCCTCCCAAGGGCCTTACTTGACTGTTATGACCTGTCCCTGCTTTTTGAGAAAAATTCCAAAAAATTGGAAAATAAAGTAAAAAACCCATCGTCAATCAATCTATTCAGTTAAATTTCCTCTTTTTTTTTGAAATCCTAAGAAAATTAAAAATCACGTCTTGATTTATTCCCTCAAATGTTTTACTCGTAGAGGTCCCCTCACTCAACAAATCTCATTCCTTCTTACCCCGTGCGGAGGAGAGAGAAGCAGGAAGGCTGACGCCAACTGGTCAGGGGCAATGGACAAAAAAAGCCTATAAAACAAGCCTTTTGTCGAAAAAAACAAGCCGGTCAACGGGGATGTAGTAAAAGCAGAAGGGGCAGGCAAACGAAAAGCAAAAAAGAGGACCTCCAGGCAAGGCTGTGCGAGCTGATCTCCAGCAAAAAGCCGCTCAAAGATTGCTCACACGGTCTGCGGGTGATCTGTTCTAGGTCCAGTGCCAGGTTTCTCCGCTACCAGTGAATTGAGTGAAGCTCAGGGCAAAAGCCTCAGGCCCCAAGTCTGCAGTGTCTCAATCTTGTTTTGAAAAGGAAGCTATTCTGTTATTAAATAATTTAGTTGACTTAATACGCCACTTTGATTTATAAGGAAAAGGCATTCGCATCGTTAGAACACTATTTCTTCTCACCAGCTGGAAAGAGAGAAATATAACCCGAGAGAAGGTGGAAAGTTGAATCAGCCGACCCTTTCTCTCACTTTAAAAGACCTTCTCTAAGGTCAGGAGCGTTAAAATGAAGTTAGAAGCAGAAAACAAGATTGCCCGCAGAATTTGTGATTTAATGTATGCTGAAAGAAAGGCAAAAAAAATCAGCCAGCAGAAGTTATGTGAAAGCTTAGGCATCACCCAAGGCTTGTTATCCAAGATTGAAAACCAGAAGCTGCAACCTTCGGTGTACGTCTGGTTAACTTTTTGCCGAATTTTTGGCCTTTCGTCTGAAATTGCGATGCATGAGCCGCTCTATCGTAAGCGACTCACCGTTTTGAAGAAGAAGCACGACAGCCGTGTTTCTCTTTTGAAACACTAGAGAGCAAAAAGGGCTTGCCAGGGACCCGGAGCTGTTCAAGGAGACCTAACGCAAGACCTTAAAAAGCCGTAAAACAACTAAAAAACCTCGGGATAGGCTGAAAAGTCACCCAACCCCAAGAGACTTGAGAAAACAGGCTCAAAGCTGACTCGTGGCTGGAGGGGGTTCGATGAAGGCGACTTGCCCAGCCTTTCCCCAGTTTTTAGTGAACT
>JAYTHP010000074.1:0-15208 GCA_043732485.1 Oligoflexia bacterium | reverse complement strand
CATATATAATGTCAGTCAGGTTTTTGACGGGAGGAAAAGTATTGGCAGTGAGATCCCTGGTTGCCCAAAACACTGTCAGTCTGAGAAAGTGGTTAAGCCGCCAAGCTTTGACACACTTTTCAAGGAGGACAGACTTGACCAACCAGGGATTGCCCGAACACATCATAGGATTAGCAAAAATTGACCATGGGGCGATAAAAGCAAGAAAAAGACAGTTATTACGTGACTCTCAGAGTATCACTGCGTATTGAGTCATAGAATTAAAGGATTTAGAAGCACGGCTGGCATCAGGGAAAGCCATTCTCGCAGGGCGTGGTAGGCCCCCGAAGTACAACATGGAGGCTCTGCTGCCCTTCATTAAGGAACTCTGGTTCGCGATGGAGCAAATCTGCGCCAGCCGGATGCACGCTGGTTTGTCGTAAGCTGCCCATATAACCCTGTTTCGCAATTGCCTTTTTTTGCTTAGTCTCTTGCTAACAGCGAAGACCACGAACGAGCGGTGAAGATAGCAGGGTAGGCAATGGAGCGGCATTGAGCGTCAGATGGCTCCCCCCAAGGCAGCAGCCGCAGGGGGGATGGCTTGCAAGGACGCTTTAGGCAGAGGCTTTAGCTGATCCCAAGCGAAGGCCAGCCTGGGGGCGAGCCGCGGCAAGGGAGTAGCTTTCACCCCATCTTAGGCGGGGTTCGCCCTCGATCTTGGCGTGCAGCCGCAGCGAAGGCACGCACTTACTTGCGTCCTCTCCGCTAGGCGCTGCGCGCTCTGGCTTTTGGGCTTACGACTCTTCCCCTTCCTGGTCAGGCGCTTCAATAGAATCAACACTTGTCAAAAATATGACCGCCCCAAGTAGGCTTAAACGCACCTTTCGCGTATTCACTGTTCCCCGAAGTCCTTGCGTTTTTGCAAGATGTGTCACGCGAAAGTGAGTTGGCAGGTTTTTTGCAAACTCACTGTCTTGGTAGCCGACACCACTCCCCTTCAAAGCCCGGCTTTGAGACTTGAGCATAAAAACTTAAGAAAATAAAGCAGATCGAAACTCAAGCCGGTAAGCAAGACACGAAGGACTGGCACGTGGGAGCATTGTTGCCCCTCAAGGCAACCCCTCAGCTTTTTTTCTCCTTACCCGTTTTTTTACCCATCAGAAAGTGAGTCGATATGGAACTTTATCAAGACCTGACCCAGAAAACACCGACACTCTCTTTAACCCTTAAAAGCCTGCATCAACGTGGTCTTCTCCGGCTGACTTCTGTTTTATTAGCCCTCACGCTCGGAAGCCATCCCGTGTTGCAGCCCACCGCTGCCCAAGCCGACAGCAACCTTAAGACCCGGCAAGCGGTCAAGCACCATGATTTCGTCGCTCAAAACCAAGCGCAAAAAACAGAGCATCCTTTGAACAGGGACTCTTTGCGGCTTGCACAAGAGAAGCTCGTCGAGCACAAAATAGCCAAGCACCAGAAAATCTATGATCAATTAGTGCAAAAAAAGAACTATACGAAAGCCGCGCGCCTCGCTCAGATACTCCTGCGGTGGCACGAAGTGAAGGAATCCTTCCCACACAACCCTTCTCCTTCCGAGCTCGCGCAGCACATCCGCCACGTCCAAAACCTCACCAAGCTTATCCGCGTACGCCATTTGTCCCAGCGGCAAACCCAAGCCATCCGCTATAAGCTCGGGAAATATCAACGTATCCACTGGGCACTCGAAAAGCGTAAAAACTACGCCAGAGCAGCCGTTGCCGCGCAAGCCCTTGCGAGGTGGCGCAACGCTGAGCACGCCTTAAAACAACAGCATAACGTTTTTGAGGTGCAAGATAAGATTGAGCTTGCAAAAAGCTTCACGCGCAGTCAGCGACGTCCGCTACACCAAGAAATTGGAGCAGCCTACTACTGGAGACAGCTGATTCGAAAAACTAAGTTTCCGAGCAAAGCGCACCGACACGTCGTTTGAGAAAAATTGCGGGCCTTTCGCTTACACCTTTGGCCAACAGCTTTTGCAATTGCTCAAAGAGGCACCTAGAAGGAAAACGGATCCGTTGCCCCATGGGGATAGGCCTTCTTCAAACCATGACGAAAGTGAAACTGATAGAGATTACCGCCTTGTGACAGGGCATAAAGCCTACGACGGGCAGGATCGAGCGCTAACGATCCTGAAAAACCGCTGCCCATCCCGGCATTGAAGCGGTAAAGAGGCTTGCCAGTCTCTCGGTTGAGGACGTAAAGGTATTGATAGCTCGATCCCACGATGACATAAGAGTCGGCTAAAACGATCTGGGTAGGCGTGCCGTAATCCAAATCAAATTGCCACAAAATCGCACTGTTACTCTTTTGCAAAGCGTAGACCCTGCCATTGGAGGACGGCAAATAAACCCGCGTTTCGTCGAGGCTCACGGTGCGACTGCCGCCTCCGGTGTCAAACCGCCAGATCAGTTGGCCGTTTTCCTTTTTCAAGGCATAAAGTGCACCGTCGTAGGAGGGTAAGTAAAAAACACCCTTTTCTAAGACCGGCTGGGCGTTGATGTCAGTAAATTTCGATTCCGAATGCAAATGCTTTTCAGTCTTGAGCTGTCCCTCTTCCAAGGAAAGCGACACCAAAGTACCATCGCTCATCCCCACCCAAACATCTTGATCCACCACGAGCGGCGAGGAGGCGCCCAGAATCTTCGCCACCGGGCTAGTACGCCTACGGTAAGTCCATAGTAACTTGGCGGCACCAGCATCAAAGGCATACACCGTATCGTCTGAGGCGGTGACCAACACCCGGCCGTCGGCAAGCGTCGGCTTAGAAACCACCGGGTTACGCAGCTCATAGCGCCAGTTGATATGACCATTTTCTGCGTTGACCGAGTAAAAAAAGCCATCCCCACCCCCAAAATAGAGGTTATTTTTCCCCACCGTAAGCTCACTGAGTACCCCTCCGCGAACCGGCAAAAACCACCTGCGGTCGTTGGTATCCGGGTAAATGGCCATCAGGCCAGAAGCGTGGTTCCCAAAAATCAGGGTATTTTCCCATAAAATCGGGTTTGAGAACTCGACGCCGTGGTCACCCGCATCGGCAAGCGCCTGGGTGGCAAGCGTTGCCCCGCGCACCATAATGTGGCGATCCTCAAACAGCTCCTTATGCACCAGATGGCTTGCGCACCCGTTCACAGTCATGAACCAGACAAGCGGAATGACCCGCGAGCGCAAGGAAAGGCTTTGCCGTTGACTCATGCTACTCCAGCTGATCTTTAAAAAACTGAGCAAGCTTGGCTACCTCCGTATCGGGCACATCAGCCAGGATCTTGTCATAAGTGGTTTTTGCTTTTTCAGGGTCTTTTAAAACTTCATGACAACGGGCAATCCCTAGCAATAAATCAGTTTTTATAGCAACTTCACCAAAAAGTCTCGTGTTTTCATAGCTTTCTAAGGCTGCTTTAAATTGCCCAAGATTCTCCTGACAGCTCGCCACTGAGTAGCTTGCTACCGCACGGTCCAGGCCACTTGAGACTTTTTCTGCTTTCTGGAACCATTCCAAAGCCTCCTTGAACTGACCGTGCTGGAAGTAAAGACGCCCCAGCTGCAGTTGGGCTTCTGCGCCACCGCGGGTCCCGGGAAACTCTTGTGACACTGCCTGCAAGGCTTTCACGCCCTCGGGAAACACCTGATTTACGTCAAAAAACTCGTACACCCGTAGCTGTTTTTCCTCATCATCGAGCGAAGAGATGGCACCGCCTGCGGATTTTTGACTGCCTTCTTTTCGCTCAAGCTCGGCGTCTAATTCAGTTTCCACCTTTTTCTGCGCAAAATAAAGCGCATTGTTGGCTTTCAGGTTCATCTCGTGGCGATGACTGAGATAAAAACTAATGGCAGCTGCTGGAATCAAAAAAAGCAACAGCGCTAGAATAAAAACTGAGCGCGTGGTGAAGAGCTTGTGAATCGCTGTTTTTGGTTGTTCGAGTAAGTCGGAGGGCATTGTCTTCGTCATAATCTTGGTTCTCGCATATTCTTGGGCCGTTCACAAAGCTTTTTCGTTTTCCTGACTCTGCTTTCGCTGGTCATTTCGATTGTCAATTGGCGCAAGGCCAGTTACCGTAGAAGATGCGTGAGTGAATCCTTCATTTTTAGTCATTTTAAGGCGGGGCTGCGGGTGATTGTCCTGCTCGTGTTGTCTTCGGCAGTGGTCTCGTTGTCGCTCGGTGAGGTCTTTCAACAGGCGCAGGCTCAAGACCCGCTTGCGGCAAACGGGGGTTCGCAGCACGATTCTTCTGAGAACTATGACTATCAAAAGAGTCCATTTACCGATTATGCCGAGTTTAACCAAAGCCAGGACGAAGAAGCCGATACGCGCTTTTTTCAGTTCGGCAGATTCTTTGGCTTAAGTATTGGCGTCGGTCTTGAGCAAGTCATGGGCAATCGCGGCCTGCTGTATCAAGGGGGTTTTCCGGTCTTTGACGTCAAGCTTCACTACTGGTTTGACTTTAATTTTGCTTTAGACATGGGGGTGTTCACCGCCTATCACTTTTACAACACCTCCGTGGCAAGCGTCGGTGGGTTGGTCAACGTCAATATCTTGTTTGCCGGCTTAAATCTGAAGTACTATATTGAGACCAAGAATCTTAGCAGTCTGATCAGCTTTGCCAGCCCCTTTATCGAAATAGGCGGCGGAGCTTACAGCAAGACGCAATTTTATGTCAACACGTCGCTGACCGATAACAATGTTGCAGCCGGTGGTTCGCTGGGCGCAGGACTAGAGTTTACCCTCAACCCTCATCGCACTTTCTTTCAGCTTGAAGGTAAGGCTCACTTGGTGCCCTATACCGACAACAATGTCACTTATTTTCAGTCAATCAATATCCCCAATCTGACGGGTATTTTTTTGACCTTAACGGCTAACATTCTTTTTACTTACTAAGGAGCAGACGCACCTAAACTGCTTGCTGACGTCAGCGGTTTTTTGCGATTACGCGGCAGACTGCGACGATTTTGCGCCTCTAAAAAGAGCAGCCTGAGCGGAGTGCCCATAAACCCCCATCGCTCGCGCATGGCGTTTACCAAATGGCGCTTCAAGCTGAAGTGGATCTTCCTGGGGTCGTTGACATGGCACACAAAGGTCGGTGGATGACGACTCGTCTGGTGACACAGATAAAACTTCGCGTTCATGGGATTATGAATGGTGGCCTTGGCTCGCACCCATTCGGTATACTCGTGGGTAGAGATCTTCAGCTTTCTTTGGCTCAGAATTTCATGAATCAGCTGCCCCAGGGGTTCCAAACCTTTGCCTTCTTTCGCACTCAAAAACAAGATCGGTGCATAGCGCAAGAACCCCATCCTTTCGCGAATTAGTTTGACAGCATGATCTTGGGAAAATGCCGTATTTTCATGCAAATCCCACTTATTCACCGCCAAAATGATCGAAGACCCCGCCTCTTCAATTAAGCCCGCAATTTTTTCATCCTGATCACTGACCCCTTGCTCAGCATCAATCAGCAAGAGCGCGACATCAGCGCGATCTAAGGCTTTTTTCGATTGCACCACCGAGAGCACTTCAACCCCTTGCGCCGTTTTTCCTTTGCGCCTGATGCCTGCCGTATCAATGAAAATAAAGAAGCCCTCTTTGAGCTGGATCAAAGAGTCAACGGAATCAATCGTTGTGCCGGCAATCGGACTGGTAATCATCCGCTCCTCTTTCAAGAGCGCATTGAGCAGGGTGCTTTTACCGACGTTGGGCCTACCGAGGATGGCAATTTTTGGGAAAAAAGTTTCAGTCGCTTCCTCAGCAGCCCGCTCGACGTCTACCGCCTCAGAATCCGTCCCTGCTTCAGCCTCGGCCTCGAGTGCACTAGGCAACACCTCTAGCACGTCCTCTTGCTCATCTTCCTGCTCGTTATCTTGCTCCCTTGCAGCCAGCGGCGGCTGCTCGTCCCAGCCAGTCAAAAGCCCGACAATCGTCTCTTTGAGCGTCTCAATGCCGCGATTATGCTCCGCCGACACACTCAAAATCGGCTCCAAACCTAAGCTAAAAAAATCAGCCATCCGCGATTCATGCTGCTCGACGTCCACCTTATTGACGACCGCCAAAATCGGTGTTTTCTTTAAGCGCCCCGAGCGATTGAGCTCAAGAAACAGCGCCTCATCTTGTTGCGTCAGCCCGACCTTCGAATCCAGCAAGAACACAATGAGATGGCACTCCTCTAACGCCTGATACACCTGGTAATGAATCTCGTTTTGAAACTGCTCACCGCCTAAGCCGCCGGTGTCGGTCATCAAAACGGTCCGCAGCTTACCGGCAATCCACCAATCGACCTGCTGCTCCATCCTATCGCGGGTCACACCCGGTAAGTCATGAACCAGAGCCTGTTTTTTGGAGATCAACCGATTAAAAAGTGAGCTTTTACCGACGTTAGGTCGACCGATAATCACGATGCGTGGCAAAAATTTCATAACGTTCCCTTAACCTCAAGGCTTTTGCGGCTCACAGCCTCAAAAGCCCCCTTTGGTGGCAGCGTACCCTAGTTTTTTCAGATACTCAGCGTTTTGTGTCCACTTGGTTAAGACTTTTACCTTCAGTCCCAAGTAAATCGGGGCGCCCAAGAAGTCTTCGATCTCTTGCCTCGCCCGAATCCCAATTTCCTTAATCTTTTTTGCGCCCTGACCAATCACCATCCCTTTTTGCGACTCTCGCTCCACATAAACCATCGCCTCAATCCGAATCGGCTGCAGATCTTCCTGATACTCCGTGATCTCCACCCCGCACGAATAGGGAATCTCATCCCCCATCAGGGCAAAAAGCTGTCCGCGGATCTTCTCAGCGACAAAATAACGCATCGGGCGATCTGAGATCTGCTCGGCATCGGCAAAACGGGGAGCACCCACCGGCAGCTGTGCCCAACTCGCCGTCATCAAATCCGCTAGACTCTCACTCTGGGCCCCTGCCACTTCAAAAACCGTCACCCGGTAACCAGCTTTTTGTAATTCACCTTCTAGTTCGGAGGCTAACTGCGCGCGTTTCAACACGCCTTGCGGCAACTGATGCACCGGAAGATCCATCTTGTTCATCAGCAAAAATAAAGGCCTCTCCTCCTTGGATGCCGCATTGGAGCGCTGCTGCAACACCTCCAGCACCTTTTCTTCGTAGATGAGCTGAGAGTGCGGATCCACCAAATACCAAATCAAATCGGCTCCTCGCAAAGCCGCCTTGGCCTCAGACATCATATAATGATTCAAGCCACCTTCGCGCGCCTGATGGATGCCTGGCGTGTCGGTAAAAACTATTTGCCCTTCGTCGACCGTCAGGATTCCCCGCACTCTTTCCCGAGACACCTGGGCCTTCGGCGACACGAGCGACAGAGGCGTTCCGAGTAGGGTGTTCATCAAGGTCGATTTCCCGGCATTGGGGCGACCTACTAAAGTGATTTGACCAAATTTTTGATTTTCACCCATCCAGTGTACTCCCCCCTTGGCTCATCAAAACGAGAGCCTGTCTTGCAGCCGCCTGCTCAGCACTTTTTTTCGAAGAACCCGACGCAGCTGCTAAAATTTTACCATTGACGCTGACTTCAATCTCGTAACAGCGAGCATGATCAGGGCCTTTTGTAGTAAACTGATAAGTCGGAGTGGCTTTCCACTGAGCATGGGTCAGCTCCTGTAACTGAGACTTCGAGTCGTAAAAATCCACGAACTCCGCCCCCGCCTGTACGCCGTCACCTGCCACTTGCTCCAAAGCACTCAAATGCGCCTGGAACAACTGCGCCACAGCCCTGTAAGCACTCTCTACCCCGCCATCTAAGAAGATCGCAGCAATTAAAGCCTCTAAAGTACCCGCAAGAATTGAGGTTTTTTCACCGCCCTTGCTGCGACTTTCCCCTTTGCCTAACAAGATAAACTGATTAAGTTCTAAGCCCGCTGCAACCGCCGACAAAGTGCGGTCATTCACCAGCTTGGCCCGCATTTTTGAAAGCGACCCTTCGGGCTCCTCAGGAAAGCGCTTGTACAGCATTTCCGCAACTGCACAATCCACGATCGCATCACCTAAAAACTCCAAGCGCTCGTTATCGGACACCTGGGCGGTCTGCGCAAAGACCTGCTCGTGACCATAGGATTTATGAGTTAAAGCTTGCCGCAGTAGCTTTTTGTCCTTAAATAAATAATTTATTTTTTTTTCAAGCGCTTGCACGACTTGCTTTTATAACAAAGTTTAAAAAAAGTCAATTAATAAGCAGACGTGGAGGGGAGTGGAGCGTTCTGCGCCTGTGTGCGTTCAACCCCCGCCGCCCAAGGACGGCGGCCCCCGCTCAAACCAGCTTCGTGGTCGATTCTATATAGCCGCCGCCTAACACCTGATCGTTTTGATAAAAAACGATGGCCTGACCTGGGGTAATGGCCCGTTGCGGCTCTAAAAAGTTCACTGCAGCGCGGTCATTCTCAAAGCAAGTGACCTGACAAGTTGCCTCTTCGTGCCTCGATCTAATTTTCGCTTGGCAGGTAAAACTGCCGGTGGGATGGCCCGGCTGCTGATGCTGTTGAGGGGTGATCCAGTTGACTTGCGAAGCCACGACGTTTTCGTGATAGAGGTATTTTTCTGGCCCAACAATCAGACTGCGGGTGGTGGCATCAAAGCCTACGACAAAGAACTCTTCACTGCTTTTCGTCGCAAGCTTCAGACCCTTTCTTTGGCCAATGGTAAAGCCGTGTAAGCCGGTATGCTCCCCTAAGATTTCCCCTTCCACGGTGCGAATCAGCCCACCCGGCCGTAAAGCAGGGGAAACGCGCTGGTCGATGAATTTCTTATAACCTTCAGAGCCAATAAAGCAGATCTCTTGACTGTCAGCCTTTTGGGCATTGAGCAGCTGATAACTCTCAGCCAGACTGCGCACCATCATCTTGGTCAAACCGCCCAAGGGCATCAGGGTCCGCGCCAAAGCTTTTTGCGTGAGGCCAAAGAGAAAATAACTTTGATCTTTTTGCAAGTCCGTTGATTTGACTAAGCAAAATTTCTGAGTGGTGGGATCCTGAACGACTTGGGCGTAATGGCCGGTGGCCACATAAGAACAGCCTAATTCATCGGCTTTTTGAAACAAATAGCTGAATTTGATCTTCTGATTACACTGTGCGCAAGGATTAGGCGTCCGGTTTTGTAAGTACTCGTGGACGAAGTAATCGACCACTTCTTCTTGAAAAACCTCTTGCGCGTTAATCACATAGTAAGGAATATCGATTTTGTCGCAAACTCGTCTGGCGTCATTGGCATCAATCAGCGAGCAACACCTGCCACCAAAACGCTCGAGATTTTTTTCACCATGATCCCAGAGTTGTAAATGAACCCCAATGACTTCATGACCTTGATTCTTTAACAAGGCCGCAGCAACCGAGCTATCGACTCCGCCACTCATGGCCATTAAGATTCGTTTTTTATCGTTCTGTTGTAACACTTTGATACTCCTCGCATGCGACTCACAATTTTATCAAGCTCCACGATCAACTCCTGCAAAACTTCCCAAGCCACCGCATCCACCAAGGAGATCCTCAAAGAGGCCGCAGCTTCATCCCGGGTCCGACCCATTGCCATTAAAACGTGGGACGGCTCCAGTGCGCCGCTGGCGCAAGCTGATCCTGCACTGACACAAAAACCTGACAAATCAAGGGCTAAGACCAACCCCTCGCCTTGAATTCCCTCAAAACTCACGTTGCTGGTATTCGCAATGCGAGGTGCGCCGCGTCCATTAATCCGCACCCCTGCGATTTTGCCACTCAACTCCCGCTCAAAACGATCGCGCAACCCCTCCACGGAATCGGACCACGACTGCGGCGTAAGCCTTTGCGCCGCCACTCCCATGGAAAGGACGCCTAGCAGGTTTTCTGAGCCTCCTCTGCGACCTTTCTCTTGTTTTCCCAGTAACAGGCCACTCAGCCTGGTCCCCGGTCGAACATACACCGCTCCCACCCCCGCAAGCGCTCCGATCTTGTGACCTGACAGCGTTAAAAAATGCGCAGGCAAGTCCTCAAAATGAATCTCACGCTTGCCCCAGATCTGAACTCCGTCCAGGTGCACTAACACCGCCTGGAGCTTCCCCAGTAGTTGTGCCAACCGCTCAAGATCCAGCAAAACGCCCGTCTCATTGTTGCCCCAAACCAAACTGATCAGGGCCGTATCGGCTTGCAAAAGTTCCGTCAGCGGCTCAAGATCAATCTCGCCTGTGGCAAGCGTGGGCAAACAACTCACCCGACCACCACGCTCCACAAGCCACTGCTGCATCTGTCGATTAGAATCATGCTCCAGCTCGGACGTGATCCAATGCAATTTACCGCTCCCTGCGGACGCAGATGACAGCAGCAACTCTTTTTCAAAGACCGAACGAATCACCAGCTGATTGGCCTCGGTACCAGAGGACGTGAAAACCAGTTGCTCAGAGTCCGTATTTTGACCTAAAGTGTGGGTAACACGCTCGCGTGCTTCTGCCAGTAATCGCTTGGCTGACCTTCCGGCCGCATGGATACTAGAAGCATTAAAAAGCGGCGCTTGATCAAGGTGAGCTTGCAGCGCTGCTTTTACGGCAGGCTTAAGAGGAACGCCCGCATTGGCATCAAGATAGGTCAGAGCCTTTTTCAAAATTCACTTCCGCATCCGACAAAATAAAGCTACTCATCTCCAGCGCCACATCAGCCGCAGGCGTTTTAAAAGCTTCTTGGTTGCCTCTGGCTTTGCGCATCAGATCACCGACTGAGGTTGCAATCAAATACTCTTGCATGATTGACCCTAAGTTCTCGAAGTAACTCTTGGTGATCACAAACTCCACGGTGTCGCTCTTGATGTCCCCGGTGCCGACGATATCCAGCGCTGGGTTAATGTTTTCCCCCACGCTCGTTAAGATGTCTTTGACCGCAATTTCATCCATCGAGCGCGATAAAACATAACCGCCCCCTGGACCGCGCACACTTTTAACCACGAGACCTTTGCGTAAGCGACGAAACAACTGCTCGAGATAATGCAGCGAGATCCTCTGCCGTTCCGAGATTTCCTGCAATCGCACGGGGCGACCATGCGAGTGGAACGTGAGATCTAAAACTGCACGAACAGCATACCGTCCTTTTGAGGTTAAGCGCATGACTATTTTCTCCCTTTGCCGCTAAAGTTAGCTTTTAAATTATCATGTCCTATCGTTGCCGTCAACTACTTCTCATCCCTGCAGCCCTCAGCCGAATCACGCGAATCAATCGAATCAAGTCATAGATAACGTTAGTCAGGCTTTTGACGATACTTCGCCAGTGATTCGTCCTGCTTTCGGAAAACTTTGACGCTTTGGGTGCAAACAAGGGCTTTATTTCTAGCCTGAAACAGCCGATTTAATATCAAAACCTTTCTGCAAGAGCCTCCCTTTCTTTACGCTGTTTTTAGCGTGCTGCAGGAGTTTCTTGGGAGCCATTTTTATGAGCGATCAAAAAAGCAAAAACGAATCCGGCACCGCTTCTACTGAGACTGAAGCAACCGCTGAGAAAGACTATTCGAGGGAAAACGCTGAGATCCCTAGCGTCTCTAAGCTGCTCAATCGGAAGATGCTTCAGCTGCATGCCTCAAGGCAAACGGCGCAAGCCAAAAAGCAAAAGGCATTACCTGCGCGGGACCTTTCCCAAGAAATCGCCACCCCGATCACAGAAACCTCGTTGAGCGATCTCACGCCAGCGCCGCCAGAGGAAAACGAGTCAAAAGACAAAAAAATTAAAGAAAAATCAGTATTTACCCTGATTGCTCCTCCCCCGCCGCCTCGAGAAGCCACCTTAGTGAAAGCCAACCGCGAGAAACGGATTCGCGCGTCTACCCCGCTTGATCCTTCGATCACTTTCACGCGCGACACGGCAACCAAGCCCCCCGCCTCCTCGTCGCCGTCTTCCTCTGCGTCCTTAGTTTCAATCTCGCCGACAGCACCCGCCCCATCATCAGCCCTCCTCCCTGCTGCGGTCAAGCCGGCCCCTAAGCAGGAGGCCGTGCAGGAACTTGAGCTGAGCCCTGCTGAGCCGGAAAAAATAGTGCTCATGTCGCTTCATGATCAAGCCACAGGGCAAGGCACTGTGTCATCATCACCCACAGTATCCCTCACACCACCGTCTCTGCCGCCTGCGGCATCTCCCCCGCAGGTGACTGCCACCGTTTCTACTCCGACGCCGACCGGAACCCAGCAGACCCCACTGTCCAGGATTATCGCGCGCCAAGTCAAGAAGTTGAAACCTGTGGTTCACCACCCCATCTCGCAGTGGAAGACCGAGGGCACTCAGACCGGCGCTGACCCTCTGCGTCAGGGGATCAAGATCTTGATGCAACAAGGAGCAAACTCTGCCCTTTTTCTCGCCATTTCAAGCAGTCTTCATCCCACCAAGCCTTGGCCGGTCTTTAAGGCGATAGCAGCAGTGCACCCGCTGGAGCGGGCAGGGTTGTGGACAGGGTTGATCTGGGACCCGACCCTTGCGCCTGAACTGTGGTCGAGCTTCTTGAGTGTCGGCCATCTTGATCTGGGACCCGATACACCGGGTAACGCGCAACCGGAAGACGCCGAGGTGAGTCTCAGCGCCTTTCGCCTAGCCTTTGGCGCTAAAGCCCAAGAATGGCTGCTGCTGGTGCGCACGGGTGAGGTCAACTCCTGCTCAGGGCTGGTGGTCTTTTTTTCCGATTGCTCACTCACGCAGGCCTTAGAGCTCGTCTTGCCGATGTTTCTGAGCGCCGCAAAATCTCAATCCCACTGAATCATCCACTGAACCACACCACCAACTGCCTGCCCTCCCAAGACCCCGTTGAAGCATTTTACCGATCTCGTGGCTTAACGACTTGCGTCTCATAATTTTTTGTGCTGAACTTAAGTTCATGATGTACCCGCTGCGCGTTTGCCTAGCATCCGAAATGAAAGCGCTCGACACCCTCGCTGAAAAGCATTTTCAAATCGAAGGCCTCATCCTCATGGAAAATGCGGGACTGAACGCTGCCAAAATTATTTTAGAAAAGTTACCAACGCTTCTCCGCGAGCAAGAAATCCTGGTTTTTGCTGGTAAAGGCAATAACGCGGGCGATGCCTTTGTGGTCGCAAGGCACCTTTTGTGCTGTGGTAAAAAAGTCAGGGTGTTTTATCTACAAAACGAGGCGCTCTATCGCGGGGCTGCTGCGCACAATTTTGCCATTCTCAAAAAAATGGAGGCGAAGTTAAGCCACCTGGAAAGCATTGCAGAACTCCAGGAGTTTTTCCAGGCCTCCACAAAACCGTGTGCGGTGGTGGATGGCATTTTAGGCATCGGTTTGCACTCTGAGCTTGAAGGGCTTTTTTACGAACTCATTGAACTGCTGAACGCCCAGTCCCAAGCCTATAAAATCGCACTCGACCTCCCGACTGGCGTTCATGCCGATAGCGGCGCGATTCAAGGAGTGGCGCTTGCCGCAGATTTAACCGTCTCGTTTGGATTTCCAAAGCTGGGTCACTTTTTACGCCCGGGCGCCACCTCACGCGGTGAGCTAGTGAACGTCGGCATCTCGCTGCCACCCCACTTGGCGTCTGAGGGACGGCAGTTTTTGCTCACCCCAGAGTTCATCCAGACGCTCTTAACCCCGAGAGATCGCTTTGGCCACAAAAACAGCTTTGGTCATTGCTTGCTGATCGGTGGGAGCGCAGGACAGCTGGGATCAATCACCATGGCTGCGCAAAGTTGCCACAAAATGGGCACCGGGCTAGTGACGGTGGCAACCGGAGCAGATCACTTTGAGGCGCTCACCCACCGCTTGCCGCTTGAAGCGATGGCGCTTACTTTAGAGTCCCTCCAGGGAGCGTTATCTCATCCCCCTCAGACTGCTTCTTCGCCTGCTCGCGTAAAGAGGCCAGAAGCTCAGGCAGCACAAAAAGATCCCTATCACGCTTACTCGAGCATAGTCATTGGCCCTGGCCTGAGTCATGCAGAGCAAAGCCAAGCGGTGCATGGCGCGCTAGAAGACCTCTTGAGTCGCTCCTCCCAGCCCCTCCTGCTTGACGCAGGAGCACTGCGTGCGCTTTCTCATCCAGGCTTGCTGAGCAGATTGCGGCACCACGCTGCTCCCAAAGTGCTGACCCCCCACCCCGGAGAGATGGCCCACTTGCTGGGCGTTGAGCAGCAGCAGATTTTAGACCAGCCCCTAGAGAGCACGAGAAGTACCGCCGAGAGGACCCAAGCCGTGGTGCTCCTCAAAGGAGCCACCACCTTTATTGCCTCCCCACAAGGCATTGTCTACCTCCATCATTGCCCCAATGATGGACTGGCAACGGCAGGCAGCGGTGATGTCCTATCAGGCATGATCGGCGGCCTATTGGCCCAAGGCCAGCAAGCGCTAGAAGCAACACTTTTAGGCGTCTTTCTCCATAGTCTGGCAGGCGAGCTTGCAACGCAAAAATGGGGCAGCCGATGCATGACAGCCACCCAGCTGATTGAGAAAATACCTGAGGCCTTTTATGAACTCACCCGTAACCCCCCATCACGCCCTGAAGCCGCCTGCAGGCAATGGCTTCGCTAGAGCGCAACTCGAGCACATAGCCTTCAGTCTGGCTGCAGTCCTTGAGCCTAGGGACCGCATTTTTTTAGAAGGCCCCTTAGGTGCCGGCAAGACCACATTTGTCGACTTTCTACTCACGGCCCTTAAAACCCACGAAGGCTTCGCAGGCAGCCCCACGTTTGGCCTGGTCTTCGAATACACGACCGCGGCTTTTAAGGTCTTCCACCTCGACTTCTATCGGCTCACTCAAGAGCGTGAAATTCAAGACGCCGGCCTTTTTGAGTATTTCTTTGATCCTCAGGCCATTCAGCTTTGCGAGTGGATCTCGCTTTTTCCCAACGTCAAGCAACAGCTGAGCGATCAACGCCACTGGGACGTCACACTCGACTTCGCGCCCAACCAACCCGAGACGCACCGGATTATCACCCTCCGCTGCTCGGACGCAGAGGCTGAGCAGAAAATCTCCTGGGCGGCCCCGACGACGGCCATAGATAGTTGCTGCCGCGAAATTCACTTCTAAAATCGACCTTTAAGCTCAAATTTTTTGGATTTTAAGGGAATTTTAATTTTTTTTAGCTTAAAAACAGCTTGAAATCAAAAAAAAATGCTGATCTTCTTAGTTTAGACAAAAAGAAAGAATCAGCGCCCAATGAGTTTCTCACTAGATGGGCTAAACGCCAAGATAAAAAAATCAGAAATCACCCTAAAAGTAAAAGCAAGCCACCCCCTCATCATGCT
>JAYTHP010000073.1:0-37065 GCA_043732485.1 Oligoflexia bacterium | reverse complement strand
GGATCATGCGGGAAGATGGGAGCTGAGAGGGTGGACACCGTAGGACCGTTGCACCAGGTGGGGAGGGAGTGGGGGGTTCGCTTTCTGGGCCGAGGCGTCGTGAGCGGCCCCTTTTTTGCTGGGTCTGGGATCGTCTGGGGTTGCTTAGAAAGGTGAGAAGCCTGATTTTCTTCCTGAGGCGTAAGGCTTGAAGCCCCCTTTGTTGGAGGAGCAGGCGGGATGGGTGGTGGTGGTAGGTTGCCTTGCGTGGGTGGTTCAGTGAGCGGCGGCCGGGGCATAGGCGTGGGGACGGTGTTTTTGGTCTCCTGCTGCTCAGCAAGCTTACTGTTCTTCTGATTCGTGGGCTGATTCGTGGGTGGCTTTGCGGCCCCGCTTTCGCGAGGTTGAGAGTCGTTTTGCTTGGAAGAGTGGGTCGTCGCCCGGTCGGAGGTTTCTTGAGGCGGCGGCTGGTGAGGTCTAGTTTCTTTACAACTAGACAATAATGCTAATAAAAGAAAATTTTTAACCGCAGGTTGGATTACAGACGAAATGAGATTCAAATTTTTTAGCATAAAGAAATTCTCTTATAGGCTCTCGTAGAGAGTCCTGGATTTTGTGAGGGAGTCATTGACGAGATACAGAGCGACGAGAGGTGATGTCAATGCCTCACATGGGGTCTCTGGTCGAAGGATCGCTTTCTTGCAGCAGAGACAGCGACCTTGAAGGTTATAGCATAATAAATAATTAATTTAAATATTTTTTATTTATAAATAAAACCGACGCTAGAGCCACGAAGTATACTCGCCCAACAGCACCCAACGCCAGGCAGCCCTACTCAAGCAACCTGAGAGGAGTAATGAGATGAAGCTTCATGGAGTCGCCATTCAAACCGGTCTTGCGACTTTCCATGCCTATGCCAATAACTGAGAACTGATTGGACTTTTCTTTGATCCTAATCGCGCCTTAAGTCTAGTCACTCGAGGGCCTGGCTCAGCGCTTGCTAGTTGCGAGATTTGCCTTGAGCCTAACGCTCTTTTGATCCGGCTGCAACAAGAGCTCCGGGAGTACGCATCAGGTCATAGACGATCGTTTGATTTTCCCCTGCGGCTCGTCGGCTCCCCTTTGCAAGGAGCAGTTTGGCGGCAAATCAGCCCAATACCGTTGGGTGAGACCTCGTCTTACAGTGCACAAGCCGAAGCTCTCGGTCTGGCGCCTGCGGTGCGGGCCGTTGCCTCGGCCATTGGCAAGAAGCCCTTCCCGATCTTGATTCCCTGCCACCGGGTGGTGCGCAAGGACCACGCGCGCTTGTTATTGGGGGGTATGTTGGGGGTTTGGAGCTGAAGTGCAAGCTGTTGCAGCTGGCAAAGCGAATGGTGCAGCAGCTGCCTGTCAGTTTCATGACCCTGAGACGTGATCAAGCAGTTTGAGAGTGTGAGAGAAGAGTGTGGGAGAGGCTGCGTATTGTTTGCGTATCGATGAGGCTGGGTTATCGACCGTAATTGATCACGGATCCTGCGCGGCCCTGGTACCGTCCCATTGTTGCTTTTTTGGCAGCTTCGCGGGTGGGAATGGCTGCAGCGTGGCTATCTTCTTTGGCCTGGGTCGTTAAGTCCTTCACTAAGGTTTCGTGAACTTTTTTGGTAGCCGCTTCGTCTGGCGTGAGCGGTGAGCCATCGGCATGCTGATTTTTCATGGTTTTTAAAAATTGTACGGCATCGCTGTGAGCCGCTGCTGCTTCTTGGTTGCTGGTCGCAGCTTTTTCATTGGCGCCAATCACCGCCGCTCTCTCGCTCTCAGGCACGCGCATGATTTTTTGATTGATCGTGAACGTAAAGTCGGTAGCAATGTCGCTGTGATTATAGGCTTTATTTTTGAGTCGTTGCGCCTCAGCTTGGTGTTTTTCAATTTTCGGCGTTAGGTCTTCCAGAGTCTTGCCGTTTTGCGCACCAGCCTGAGCGGGGTGGGCGAAGATGAGAAGGGTTGAGAGTCCGAAGATTAAATTTTTATTCATATAATCATTAATTATAAGCAATTCTAAGAAGGTTGTCAATCTGAACAGAGGGGGGAGAGCATGACCTTTAGGGTTAAGAGCTTAAAGTCTTGTTAATAATAGGAAAATTTCATTCAGGGAGCATCTTGTTTGCTCTGACGTCCTCGGGTTGGTGTGTTGGGGAGGAGTGGTGCGCAAAGCGTGAGGCTAAAACTTTTGGGTTGTCAAAGTGCCGGTCCTGCCTCCCGTCGCTTTTGCTTCTGGTTTTGCTTGTTTCTCCTGCCGGTTTGCCGAGGGTTCCTCATTTTTTTCGGACTTTAGGTGTTAAGTCGGGCGTTGCCTCAAGCTTGAGTGGTTCACAGGCTCAGGTTGCCAAAAAATTTGACTTTCAAGAGTATTAAAAATATAATTTTCACATGAACAAGAAAATAGAACGTACCTGTGGACAACTCTTTCTTTTGTTTGGGCTCATCGGCTTGCAAGCCTGCTCAAAAATCTCCACAACTTTAGGCACGAATAAAAGCCTACTCCTCGGTGGGGCTGGAGGGAACGTCACGGGGAGCAAAATTGGGCTGGGCGAGTCTAGCGATCTGGCTGCGGCAAGTGGCGCCTTGCCTGCTGAGGCTGGCGCCGCAAAAGAGTCAGCGGCTGATGAGTCCTCGCAGGGGCTAGTGGCCCTGAGCTTTTCGCAGGAAAACCCTTGTTTTTTGTCCGCAAGTGGGGGGCAAAGCTCGGCGGCGTCTGGGGTGCCCTCTTTGAAGGACGATGCCTCGTTTGGGGCAGTGGCGATGAAAGACGCGCAGGGCCATGAGCTGGTTTTTGCGGCTGACGATCGTGTGAGTTTTGCCGTTTGCGCGGCGTCAGCTGGAGCGGGAGTGGGCGCCGCGACTTGCCCGAGTGCGTTTATGGGGACTACTTCGCCTTTTGCGGTCTTGCCAACGGCAGTTCCCGCGGCTGGGGCCACCAGTGTTTTTTTTACGGGCGGAAAGTTACTTGCGGGGGTAGAGGGAGTGTTTTACCTGGTGGCGCGCGTGACGCATGTGAAGGGAGGACCGGTCTTGCAGTCGGATCCAGTGGCCGTGAGTTTGAGTAAAGGCTCGTCGGGTTCGGAGGGGGGAGCGGCCTGCTCGCAATTACCGGCTTTAACCGGCGAAGCTTCAGGCGTCTTGAACTGGAGCGCTGACGGAAAAACTAATAGCGTGACGGTGAATGTCAGCCATCTCGATTTTTTAACGGCAGGCGGCAACGCGTTTGATCCCAGAACCTTCACTCTGACCGGGCTTGACGCTTCGGGAAATGTGGTGGAACGCCCTTCAAGTGTCCCTTTTGCGGCGCTCTCTAACACTTCGTTTCAATTGACTAATCTTTGGATGCCAAGTGCGCGGGCGAGTTTTTTGCGCATTAGCGCAAGCAACGCGCAATCGCTGTTACTGGAGGTGTCCGTTGCGCCCGGGGTGCCGGTGCTTGCCATTCGTGGCCTTCCACCCACCATGGTCCAAAAGGGCCGAGTGCACGGAATGGTCTCCACGGCGGACGCGGCAGGCAACCCTACCCAGGTGGTCACTGGCATGACGATCACGGAGTTTTCTAATGCCACCTGCACCGGGACGGGGATTAATTTGTCTTCTAGTCAGGGAGGCTCCTTAGAGGGCCTGAAGCTCTATGTTTTTGGCAACACGGCTTCTCCCATGGTTTTTGGTAGCGTGGTGCCTGCCGTGTCGGTGCAAGTAGCAGTCACCAGCGTCAGCTCCGGACCTCTCCCTCAGCCGATTTGTGTCGCGGTGGGGATCGTCAATGAGGGGCTTTCATTGACTCGGCCGCCAATAGTGCCAGAAGGGCAGTGTGCTCCCGTGCTCACTCGAAGCGGCAGCGGGGGGAGTGCGCAGGCCTCCACGTTTGTGGCGCAAATGGCAGATTTTAGTGGCCCCACGCCGGTGCTAGCTAGCTTTTTTCATGGCCCTGCGACCACCGCAACACTCATGGCTTACAGCGATCCGCTTTGCACGAAAGCTTACCAGAGCCTCTTTTCAGGCGCCAACCCCACGGCTTTGATTGATCCTGTGACCGGGCAGGCGACGTTCAAGTCGGTGACGGTGACAAGCATTGCTGCAAGCGGTCCACAAGACGGTCAGCCCGTCTACCTGGCGGCGGTCCCGTATCCCGTCACAGGACTGCCGACGCTCACTTCTCCCGCAGCCGGGAAAACCCTTGTGGTGAATGGTCCAGACAGTGCAACCAGCGGACTTCCCACCTCACTGAGTCAGGGTTGCATCAAGGTCTTCTTGAATGAAGGCTGCAATGCTTCTGCTCCTTGTTGCGCTGTCGATGAGTAATTCCGATGGGAGGGGTGAGGCAAAAAATGTCACCGCTGCTGCTGCTGTTCCCAGGCCAGAGCGTTTTCGGGCTAGGAGAGGGCGCTCAGGGAAAGGATTGCCTCACTCAGTTGAGGTTACCGGCGCAAACGGCTGAAAATTAAGCTTTCAAGCTGCTCCAGCTGAAGCAAAGCCAGCCTGCCATTAAGGCTAATCCCCCGATGGGCGTTACAAAACCGAGCGGCCGAAACTCGGTCAAAGCCATCAAATAGAGGCTGCCTGAGAAGAGCACGGTGCCCATTGTCAAAAGAATGCCACTCCAGTGGGCTGAGCGCTGGGTGGGGTTTTGCAAGACCCAAAATCCAAGCAAGATGAGGGCAAGCGCGTGCACGGAGTGATAGAAGTGGGCAGTCTGATAAAGGGTGAGACCTTTTTCCGAAAGACGACCTCGCAGCGCGTGTCCGCCAAAAGCCCCTAAGGCGACTGAGAGAAAACCCAAAAAACTACCCAGCGAAATCCAAGGAAAAGGTTGCATGGAACAAGCTTACTGAGGCTGAGGTGTTTTGTCCAATCTTTAACGTCTGACTCAAGTCATCGCTTACCCGTTGGGATTGAAGGAAAACGGATAACTGATGGTGACTGGACCGCCTTTGGGAGCTGGAAACTGGATCTTCGCAATCACGCCCATCAGGCAGGAATGCAAGCTGCCGTTATTGAGCTGCGAGCGCACCACTTTTAGTTGCGAAGCCGAGCCGCTGGTTTGGATCACCCATTCGAGCGAAACTGATCCTGCAAGCGTTGCGTCAGTGAGCAGGGCTTTTTCGTAGCAAAACTGCAACTGGTCCATGTGTTTGCTTAAGGCCTTTTCAATGGCTGATTCTGAGAGTTGGCCTGGGCCTGAGAGCGTCAGTTGGGCGCGTAAGGAAGCGCCAAGTGCGCCACCGCCTGAGGCATGGGGTAAGGTGATTTTACCGCGCACCCCTTCGCCGCGGATTTTGCCACGGCTGAGACTGCCGGAGCTGATATTTCGCGAGTTATGGAGGCTTGTGGTCGCATCATCGCTGCCTTCCTCGCTGGATTGCGCGGTGAGGTCTTTTAAGCGCGAGTTACGCCCCAGCGCCGAGCCTCCGCCTGCTGGACCCTGAAAACGCGCAGCCGTATCTTGCGAAGGCGGCGGGAGGGTGGAGGACGGGTGATTCTTGGAGGCTGAGAGAAAGCCTAAAGTTTTTAGTAAGTTAGCTTGCACTTGCTGGTTTTGCTGCTGCTTCAGCTGCGCTGCCGTGGGACCGGGGGGGAGCGCGACGGGGCGGCTTACGACGGCCTGAGGTGGCGGGCGCCTGGGAGTGACAGGTGCTCTAGTAGCAGGGGGAGCGCGACGAATCGGCTGAGGAGGAGTAGGCTGCTGCCTAGGACGCGCTGGGCGGGGTGGCGTCACGGGTCTGCGAGGTTGTGGCACCTGTGGCTTGGGAGGTTTTGGTGGCGCTGGTGGCGCTTTGGGAGGTTTGGGCGCAGGTTTGGGGGGTTGCGGCTTGGGCAAAGGTTTTGGCTTGGGAGGCAGAGGAGGAGGTCTACGCACTGGGGTTGGCAGCGGTTTGGGAACAGGTGGCAGCAGCTTGGGCTGGGCGATCGGCAGTTGCGTCAGATCCACCGTTTGCGTGCTGAGGCTGGGGGGCGTTTTTTTGCTCCAGTGATTCAAGGCCAGGCCCATGAAGAGTAACGAGGCAAAGATCGTTTGGGTGATTTTTAAAAAATTGCGCTGATCTTGCACGCTCGGGGAATCGGCGGCCTCAGCAAGCAGCGCTTGGTTCATTAGCACGTCGTTGGAGACGGTATTGATGCGCCACCAAAATTTACCCAACTGCAAGGAGCCTTGGGCAAATTGTTGGGGGGAGAGCGGGACCATGACGCCAGGGCTTAAGGCCTTACGTCCTGCGCCGTGGGTCTTAAAGATCAGGTTTTTTTGCAGCGGGTTAATTTGAAAAACACCGCCGACCAGCGTGATGCGAAAAATGGCATTGCCATCGATCTCAGCAAGATAGCTTTTCTTGAAGAATTGCGAGTCGTTGAGATAATAGCGAATCCCAGAGTACAAGTAATAGTCTTCGCGTCCTGAGGATAAGTCCCGCGAGTGGGCTTTGTTTGGCATAAAAGCCGGCCGGCTCTTGGGTAACGAGCGAACGGAGAGCTGAATGAATTGAGGTTTGCCGGAAGGGCTTAGGCTGCCACCTGTTGCAGGGCAAGGGATGGGGGAGGTGAAGATCTCGCCTGTCCTGATTTTTTTGGCATTCAGGATATAAATTTTCTTGGCCACCATTTGGGTGCGCTGATCGATGATTTTTGGGACTTTATAAGCTAATTGCAGCGTCCCTGAGGCGGTGCGCTCCATGTACCAGCCATGCTCGTGAATCAGGGTCGGGTGCTCGGCGTGCCAAATGATCGGCCGCGCGTGACCTCGCTGGTAGGTCGTTACCAGGTAGCCCTCGTTGCGCTTAAGTGGGTGGGTTTTGGGGTTTAGCATAATTCTTGTTTTTGAGGGTCCTTGACTCTCTGTGTCTCTCTTTTGTGCTCTCTTCACCTGATAAGGTTCTCAATAGTGAGGTTCTCCAAAGCGCGGCGTTGTCTGAGCGTTCACTCGCTTAGCGCTTCCACTCACTTGTCGTATTTTTTGTCCTCTTTCTTGTGTCCTTTTTTTCGTGATTCCAAGTCGTTACCCGTGGTGTGTTCTTACTCCTCGTGGATCACCACGAGTTGCAAATCCACAAATCCAGCGCTTGCTGCTGAGGCCAACACCGATTGCAGGGTCGAGTAGGGGGCCTTGCGATCGACAAAGAGCAGTAAGTTGGGATCTAGATTAGCTTGTGGCATGCGCCGGCGTTTTTCCAGCAGCGAGCGGTAAAGTGTTTCCGAGCGCCCCAGTCCCGGGGGAGGGATTTCTTGCGGGGCAAAATTGAAGTTACTTAACCCGAGCACCACCTTGTCATCGACTGAGATGCTGCTTGCAGACACCTCAAGCTTTAAAGTCTCCTTGGAGGCTGAGCCTGCGCGCGAGCTTGGCAACGTGATGCCGCTTGACGAGGTCAAGGTGGAGACGCTGGTGGCATAGCTTTTCAGTAAAAAAACTAATAAAATCATGAAGATGTCAGCCATGGAGGTAATCTGCAGCGCCATTTCCTGCGAAGGTGGCTTGCGTTTAAGGAAGTGGCTTTTCATGGCATCCGTTCTCTTTTTTTCTTTCTTACGCTTGTTACTGTCTTGCCGTTCCGGCAATAAACACCTTGGCGATCACTTCCTTGAGGGGTTCAATGCCTTTCAGGAGGTCGGAGTAGGGCACGTCGGCTTCCGCTGAAACGCTGATCTCATTGAAAGTAGGGTAGCTTTGTTTTAAGATCGTCACCGTGTTTTTCAGTTCGGTGAGGTTTTTTTGCGTTAGCAGCTGATTGAGGTTCCTGGGTCCACCAGTCACTTTTAACTGCGCTGCGCCGGTTTTCAGGAGAAAGACTTCAGCATTGAGTGGTGGTTGCGGGGGTGTAGGGGGAGGGGGTTGCGCCGCTGCGGCATTAGGATCCGACACCGCAACGCCTGCTTCAATGACTTTGAGGCTAATGAACGAGGCCGAGACCAAAAGGTAGGTAATGAGCACGGTGAAGCAGTCAATAATCGGGGCAATGTTGAGATCAAAGTCCTGTCCCGATCCTGAATCAACCGAACTCACGCTTACTCTTCCCTTTTGGAGCGTTGGTGGGGCTGTTGCTCAAGCGTCATTTCCGTGCGGGTTTGCACGTCAGGCGACGCCAGATCAGCTGAGTAATAGCGTTGCTTTAAAAGATCCAAAATTTTGACGGCAAAGCGATCAATTTCCGCTTGTAACTGATTGGCACGGTTCATCAGAAAACTAAAGGCAATCATACAAGGAATAGCCACCGCTAGCCCTAGCATAGTGGCATTCATCGCAGTCGAGATCCCGTTGGCAAGAAGGGTGGAGCGCATTTGGGCGTTGGCACTGCCAACCGCCTCGAAGGATTGCACCAGGCCGACGATCGTCCCAAAAAGACCCAGCAGGGTGGAGACGTTCGCGATGGTGGCTAAAAAGCTAGTGCGACTCTGGATCCTCTCGAGCGCCTCACTGACCGCAATTTGCAAGCCGTGTTCAATCAGCGATTCTGGCTGATGGGCCCGTATCAAACCCTCTTTGATGACTAAGATCACCGGCTTATTGTCATAGCGATCACACAAGGCGATCGCATCATTGATGCGATCAGACATCACGAGTTGCCTGATCTTCTCAAAAAACCCCCGCGACCGCGTGAGAGGAAACGCCACCATCAAGGCATAAAATCGTTCTGCAATAATGACGATGGCAAAGGCGGCTGCGATCAAAATAGGGGCTACGTGAGCTAAGTTGTGTGCAATAAAAGAAACAAAGTTATTCATAAAATTTTAAGCTTTCTTTAGACTTTCTTGCCAATATTTTGCAAGCTTACTTCTTTATTTTGAATCAATTTATAGAAATGTCTATAAAAATTGTCAAAATGTTTGACAGGCTCCTCGCCTTTACTTTAATCTGAGAATAGGGAGCCAGTGGAGGGTTGGGATGGTTCATTGAACCTTGATGAGCAGTTTCCCTGCATTGAAGGATCTGTCTTGCGACAAATTTTTGGCGATTTTTTGAAAAAAGCCAAGAACTGGTCTTAAGAATTGTTCCAAGGACTTAGCCAGGAAGCAAGGCTAAGGTTTTCAAAGACCGGATGAGAGCAAGGAAAAAAACATAAGAATAAAATTAGATGATGACCGATCAGCGTGGAATAGGCAGCTGTTGTGTGACAGGCGTACAGGAGTGCTTGCTTCTGAAGCCGAGCTAAAATAAGCAGCAGCAGCAGGATTTGAGTCTTAAGTGTTTTAAAAGATAAAAGTTGCTAACCAATAAAAAATAATTTAAAAATAAAAAAATGAATCTTTTTTCGTCCTACTACAAGCCCTTTAGCCGCGTGATTTTTTCCCAAGATTCGCTCGTAGGGTCTGGTCTTTTTTTTCAAAGCCAGCGACTGATTAAGCGTGCGCCCACTTCTGCTGCCAGGATCTACGTGCTGGTGGGTGCTCGCTTGGCAGCCTGGTTGAAGACGTCAGCCGTTGTCGCAGTGGCTTTGGTGTTTGCTAGTCTCGAGCCTGCTGCTGCTTCAGGAGTATACCAGAAAATAGCCGTCGATGAGCAAAAGATTGAAGCCATCGATCACATAAATTTTTCAAATCATAGCCTGCATTTTGGGGTTTTGAGTTATCCTTTTGACCCTTATTACAATTCCTTAGGGGTAGCGGTGGGATACACTCAAGGTCTGGGAGAGAGTTTTTCCTGGAATTTGTTGGATTTAAATTATTTTATTAATTTTCAAAGCAAATTAACGGCCGATCTTGCTAACCTTTATACTGAAAAGCCCACCTACATCCAGCACGTCAATTATTTGTTGTCGAGCAATTTTTCCTACCATTTCTTGTTCGGTAAAATGCTGTTTTTTCGCAGCTCGTTAAAGTATCTGCGGGGGTCCTTTTTAGTGGGTGGCGGGGCCCTGAATTACACTCATCAAAACGTCCCTAATATTTTGCCGGTGTTAAATCTGGGTTTTTCGCTTGAGGCTTTTCTGACGGATGCTTTTTCCTTTAAGCTTGGGGTCAGAGATAGTATGGGATCGATTGGCAATTTCTTAATGTTTTCTGCCGAAACGGGTTTTAATTTTTGATGGGCATAGCACCTTGCTTCCACTGCGCAACCAGTAGGGTAGCAAACTCACGAGCCTCGGGGCTGCGTGATCCAAGGGCGTTGCATTTTTTTTTTAGTCTCACCTGTTCCTTGGCGTCTTCTCTAGCGGGAAAAATGACCCTATTATCGTTGTTGCTGCTCTTGCCAATCGATCAGGCGTGGGCTCGCAAAAAGTCGCAGCCTGCGAGACAAGCAAGGCACTTGGCGCGCGGGAAGACGGCAGCTGGGTCTAGTGTGATGCCTCGCGCCCTCGGTGGGCGTGCAGCCAGGAAGTCCACTGTCGCAATGCCATCCGGCTTAGGGTCTAGGCCGGGCGCAGAGCGGGCGTCTGCCATTTCCAGCCCGAGGCGTGAGAAAAAGTGGGAGGGGAGCCAACCGCCTGTGATGGCTGATGGTGAGAAGATGCAAAAGCTGCTAGCGGCGCTTTTGGATCAGCGCCTGGATGCTGGGGTCGCGGCGCTTGCGGCGCGGATGATTTTGTTTTTCACGGATGCGCCCTCGAAAGAGGCTGCTTTCCGGGGGCTGGTGGCTATTCTCGATCGTGGTTATCCGCGGTCCCTGACTCAGTTGTTTTCCTACGGTGACTTGTCGCCTGCTCGTGATGACAGCGGTTTTTCTAATTCCTACTACTTGTATCAGGGGATCTTTTTTTCTCAGTCCTTAAGTCCACAGTGGGCGCAAGCGTCGTTTGAGCAAGTGGACCATGGTGTGCAGGTGGGGCAAGGGTTATCAGGCGCAGGCGTGAGTGGTTTGGGTGTCGGTGGTGGTTTTGCCAAATACCTCTTCTACCAGTCGCTCGTGGTCTACGCCAATCATGACTTGCCACAAACTGAGCAGTTGCTGCTCCAGGTGCTTAGCCAGGAAAAGGGCTTACCCGAGCGCGCTAGTTTTGTCAAAAAAGTGGCGAGAAACTTGGCGCGGGTTTATTTTGAGCAAGCGAAGTACGAGCAGTCACTCGACGTCTATCAGCGGTTTTTACTGCAGTGGGAGTCGGTCACGGCGCTTGATTGGTTAGAAAGCGCTTGGAATCTGTTTCATCTCAAACGTTATAGTGAAGCCTTGGGAGTTTTGTACAATTTGATGCGTTTTGAGCGGGATCACAGCATCGATCTAGAAAGTTATTTTTTACGAGCCTTAATCTACCGTAGAGTCTGTGCAGGCGACCGTGCGCAGATCCTAATTCAGTCGTTTGATAAGCAGTTTGGCACGACCTTAAAGGGCATTCAAACGGGAGTGCCGCTTGAGAGCCTGCCGCAGTTGCACAAGATCTCGCTGCCGCAAAATGGGCAATACGTTGCCAGGCAGCAAAACGTCGCTGAGTTGCAAGCCGAGCAGGCGCAGCTTGTGGTGGAAGCGGGTCTGCGTGAGGCGGCCCGCTTTATCTACCAATCGGAGCTGAGGAAGCAAAAAGCGGAGCTGCAGATTGCCCAAACCGAAGCGCTGGAACAGGCGGCTCGCTCGGTGGTGGATT
The DNA here is from genome assembly GCA_043732485.1 of Oligoflexia bacterium. GTDB lineage: Bacteria > Bdellovibrionota > UBA1018 > UBA1018 > UBA1018 > JAYTHP01. The sequence goes on along the minus strand of JAYTHP010000073.1, from coordinate 25,561 downwards.
TGTCAGAGGAGTTGAAGTTGCTCAAGTTTGATGTCATCCGCGAAAAAGAGAATCCCGATCAGGTCTTTAAGGCGCAATTGAATGCCCAAGACGGCGGAAAATCAGTTGCTGAGTCTGCGTCTGCGTCTGGGTCAGTCCCAAGCGCTTTAGCTTCGGTGGGAGGTAGTGGCGGTGAAAATGGCGGCGTCAGTGGAAAGGACCAGAAGCTGGCAGGAACGGATGTACAAGACATCGAGCTGCGCTTTGAGCAGTTTGGCGAGCTTTGGGCTGACGAGCGCAGTCACTTTCAAGTGCCGTTGGTGAACCAATGCCAGTAAAAAATTTACCTGCCATCAGGCAAGCGTTGCGGAGCGGGCGGCGCGGAGTGGCGCTACTGGTCACGGCAGCATTTGCCTCAGGCTTAGGGGCGGCAGCAGTAGCGGCTACAACTAAGAAAGTGATACCGAGCGCAGGGACGGGTGCGGGAAGCACTGGGGCTGGCGCTGGAAGTGAGGCTGGAGCGGGGGCTAGAAACGACGCGCAGTTTCGGCAAGGCCTGTCGCAGATGCTCGAGCGGGTCGATAAGTCAATTAAAACGCTTTCAGCGCAAATCACCGAGAGCTTGAGTGCGCCATTTTTGCCCGAGCTGTACTTGGAGCTAGCCGAGTTGCAGTCGCAAAAGTCGACCACCTTGTATTACATTCAAATGGAAGTGACGCAGGGCGAATCGGCGCCTTCTGACCCTGCTTTTGCGCCCGTCACCGCGGCACAAAAGGAAGCGATCACCACTTATAAGATGATCTTGCACGATTTTCCGCGTTTTGCGAAAAGACCAACGGTTTTGTTCAATCTCGCGCTCGCTGCAAAATCAATTGATGAGACGCGCGATTTTATGCTGCATGCCGGGATGGTCTTAAAGCAGTATCCGCAGTCGGAGGAGGCTTTTAAGTGTAAGCTGCTGATTGGTCAGTTCTATTTAGATCAGAAGGATTTTAGTGGCGCTTTGAACTATTTCCTGCCGCTCACGCAAAGCTCGTTTGTCTATGAGCGCAACGTTGCTAGGCACAAGGCGGGTTTGTCGCTGATTGCTGTGGAGCGTTTTAAAGAGGCGTTACATTTCTTTGAACTGGTGGCCACCGACCGGGAACTCAAACCCCAAGACAACCCCTATGAAGTCTCGCTGACGCAAAAAACGGTAAAAAATGATTTAAAGCGGCAAGCCCTCTTAGATTCCGTGGTGGCCTATACCTACGTGTTTCCCAAGAATCCCGATCCGGTGGCCTATTATGCGCGGGTTGCTGGATCAGCGGCCTTGTTTCAAGAGGTCTTAGAAAAGCTAGTCTTACGTTACATTGCCCAGAAGCATTACGCCACCGCCTTACCGCTGCTGCGCAAGCTTGGGGAGTTGGCGTTTAACCCTCAAAAATCATTGACCATTTACCGCGACGTTCTTACTGCCATTGAGCCTGCCGACCGCGTGCGCATTCCGGTAGCTGAGATGCGCTCTTTGCTCAGCAAGTACGCCGAATGGGTACAGTTCTATCAAATCCCGCCTCAAGTGCAGGCGGCAGCTAACCACTTTTTAGAAAATGAAGTGCGTGAGCTGGGAACGAAAGCCCATGAATTAGCGAGGCTGAGCCACCAGCCTAGTGCTCTTTTGGAGCGGGCGCGTGATTTTTATCTGCTCTATCTGGATTACTTCTTTGAGCCGGTGCAGCGGATGAACATCGCCAATGACCTGGCGCAGGTGTATTTTCAGCAAAAAGATTACTTAGCCTGTGGCCAACGCTATTTACAGCTCTTTTCCGGGCAATACGGCACCGCCAGCGGGCGAGAGTCGCTGTTACAAAATGCTATTCTTTGTCTCTCGCAAAAGGCTGAGATGCCGTATTATGAAAATCTTAGGCTGCATGGCCTGTTGATTAAGAGTATTGGTGAGTATTTTGTCTTTAACCCCCAGAAGCGCTCCGATCCGCAGCTGAACTTGGCGTTGCTCAAAGCGAATTATGAGCAAGGCTTTTTTCCCGAGACGCTGGAGCAACTCTATCGCTTTATTGGACAATTTTCACGCCAGCCGCAAGCGGCCGATGCGGCGGAGCTAATTCTAGACTATTACAATACCCGCCAGGACTTTCCGGCCCTGCAAGCGGCAGCGAAGCGGTTGGAGCGGACGCACTGGTCGAGCAGCAGCTTTCGCGCGAAGTTAGCGAAAATTGAAAAAATGGCGTCCTCCAAGGGCTTGCAAGAGAGTATCCGTAAGAGCGCCGGGTTTGATGATTTCTCGCAAGGGAAGAGTTATCTGGAGGCGGCCTTGAAGTCTGATAACGTCACCTTGCGCAATCAAATCTTGAAAGAAGCGCTCGTCAAGAGTAAGCGCGAGCGCGATATCCAGACGTTTTTAAGTTCAGCCAGCGCGATTGCCCAGAAGGAGCGCGATCCTGAGCAGAAAAGCGAAATCTTACGCTCAGTGGTGCAAGAGCATCTGCAAATGACCCAATTTTCAGTCGGTCTGGAGCGCTTAGCCGGGATTTATCAAGACCCCGGGTTACCTGAGCGCCAGAAGGCTGAGGCCTTTCAGCAGGCAGTCGGGGTGGCGTTAGCCTTAAGAAGTGCCGTGGCGTTCAATCGCCTGATGAGCCAAACCGAACGCTGGTCGGCGTTAAGCCCCGATTTGAAGCACCGCGTCTCACAATTTCTTGCTGATTCGCTAGCAGCCCCGTTTCCACTCGACTCTGCCGCAAAAGGTCTCCTCGCAAGAGCCGAGCTTGATCCTGAGTTGTTGCTGGCTGCCGCGCTCGCAGAAAATTCCTTGCCTGCCAGTCTGCGCGCCAGAGTGGCAAGCGTCACCCGCACCACTTGTTCCCAGAACCCTGGTGCTGCTGTTTGTCAGTGGAGCCGGTTTGTGCGCTTGGAGCGCAGCGAGCGGCTGAATTTCTTAAACCAGGTACGGCAAGCGGCAGCGGAGCCCTCAGCCATTGAAGCCCAAGCTAAAATCTTCGCCCAGCTCACCAATCAGCTCAAGGCCTTAGAGGGCGTCGCAAGTCCACAAGTGGCCTTAGCCGTGAGCTTGCGCAGCGCTGAGGCCTTTGCGGAGTTTGGTCAGTTTTTGAAACGAGTCAGCCAAAAACATCCAGAATTACAAGCGGTTTTGAGTCAAAAGGTCAAAGAAACGCAAAACGATGAGACGGCCTACCGCGCGAAGTGTCAGCAACTGGCTTCCTCTTCAGCAATCCTTGCAGGGACGCTTGCGGCACGCTCGTGTCAAGCGGGCACCCAGCAGGCGTTAGGTGCCGCGCTCTTTGCGCGGTCCCAGTCAGCAGGTCAGTTAGGCGGCGGCGGTGAAAGCTCAGATCATGATTTACCGCAGGCCCCGGGTGGGGGTGAGGCGTTAAAATTACAAAAAGAGCTGTTTGGTGAGACTAAGCCGCAGGGCAGCACCTTACTCAAGATGATCCACTTCTACTACGATCAGCGCGATTACCACTTTGCAGCCGCAGCAGCGGATATCGGGCAGGGGAGTTTTCCTGCCCAAAAGGATGAGTTTCAAGCCCTTTTAGGCTGCTCAGTGATGCATCTTGGGTTTTTGGAGGAGGCAGCCTTCCATCTTAAGTCGGCAAGCGGCGCAAGCGATCCGCAAAAGAGAGCGTGCGAGTCGCAGTTGAAGGGTTTGATGCAGTAGTAGTAGTGGTCTTTGTTGTCGTCGTAGTCGTTTGGCGCAAGTGAGCGAGAAAAAAACAGAGTTAGGTAACAAGGTGATGAGAACACAAGCCAGTAGCCGCAAGACAGTTCAGTTCACTCGAGACCTTCCCAGGAAAGTTCGGTCTTTGATCTTCTGGCAGGCGCGCTTGAGGCAAGGGTCGAGGCGATGGTTTAAGCAGGCACTGATTGGCTTTTGCTTGGCGCTCACCTTGTTAGTAGCGCCTGATGAGCAGGCTTGGGCTCAGCGCTTCTCTGAGCAGTTTCCGCTGCTGGATTCCTATCGCGCCAAGCCCAAGGAAACTGGCTTTTATTTTGGCTTTGGCCTGGCGCCAATTGCTTACCTCAATCACACGCCCGATGTAGCAATCAGCCTGGGGCAATTGCACTGGCGTAATGATTTTTTGCACTGGGAAGTGGTTAACGCCATGCTGGGACTCACTTACCTGAATGCCAACTCCGAGCTCAACGTCATTCATTATACTTTTCGCTCGAGTCTGCAACTGCGGCTAGGCAAGGTGTTAAGCTTTGGGCCGCTCGTGGGTTGGGAGTTTTTGAGCTTTCCCAACGTCCAAGTGCAAACCACGCAAAATAACTATATTACCCCTCAGTTGCCGCTTGCAACAGGCGGGCTGATTTACGGTGCCCTCCTCAGTGAGGTGTTTCCGCTTCAGGATCGTTATCAGTTGAAGATCAATCAGGTTTTTTACGCCCAGCATTACTCCACCACCCTCGGTGCAGCAGGCTGGAGCTATGTCTATAACGATCCTTTGTTGCAGGCCGATTCTAGCCCCATTGCAGCCGGGATTGCCGTGATGGTGGATTTTAATCTTATCTTCTGACGGTTTTCCTTACCCATTGTCTTACAATTTTTCCTTAGGCCTTGCACGCCGCTCACGTGAGCTACGAGCGGTGCACCCTTGTGTGTCAGCCGCTAATTAATTTGCTACCCAAGGGGGCCTACTCTCATTCTAAGCTAAGCGTCCAGGTAAATTAACGGGCATGATGATCGCAGTCCTTTGGTAGGAGGTTTTTCAGGTCCTGATGGTCGCAGGGGAAGAGGTTTCCGTGGCCTGCAAAAAAGACAAGTCTTTGTTAATCTGCGAAGGTGAGGAAAAATATCTGATACGTTGAGTGCGCGTAGTCCTTGGACTCCTGGCTGATTGTTGCCTAGACCGAGATGACTTAAATGCTTCAAAGCGCTTAAGTCGATGGCTTGTAAGCCCTCTGATCCCAAATCCAAAATAGCCAACCTAGATAACAAGTTTAAGTTGAGTGCTTGCACTCCTGCTACGCCTAAATTGTTCGTTACGAGAATCAGTATACTTAAATAATTTAATGTTTATTATGAGCTGAGTGTGCGAACTCCTTCGATCCTAAAATAGTTGTTGAAAAGTCTTAATTTTTTAATATTTTTTCGGTTCAGTCTTTCGATGACCGTTGGTCCGAGCGGATTTCCAGAAAGGATCAACTGGGTTAAATTTATTAATAATTTTATATTTAAATTTTAGACTACTTCTGGTCCCAAATGGTTGTCGTTCAGAAACAAAACAGTCAGCTTTTTGTGATTAGCTAAGACTAGACCTAGAGCTTGTGCGCCCCTTTCGCCAAAGAGTGTGCCATTAAAGTGCCTGACGCCTGATAACTTTAATTGGCTGAGATTTTTGGGAAGCAGGCAAAGCAAGCTGAGGTTAAAAGTCGAGCCAGAGAGATCTAATTTTTCTATCCTATTTAAATTCCCTCTATCTTGAAAATAGCTGACCCACTCCCGGTCCCCGATAATTATGTTGAATAAGTCGGTATTTTTTTTTCTGGAGCTCTTGAAAGTAGTCAGGCAGCTTCAGTCTGCAGCGTCGATTCGTGATAGCAAAGTGGATGATTTCAGGCACGCTGAGGCTCGGATAGAGCTGAGTTTCAATCAATGCTAAAGGTAGCCTGGAGAAGTGATCTAACGCGACCGCAGTGATCCCTTGCTGCTGGGCAGCGTTGAGGGTCAGCAGCACGAGGTGCAAGAGCTAGAGTAGCGCAAAAAGTTTTTTTTTTAGCGATTGATGTATGGCGGTGAAGCCCTAACAGAGTGAGCTCACTGCCGTTAAGTGGAAATTGACAGTTTCACTTTTTTTATTTGAAATCAGTGAGAATAGGGCAAAAAATTGATGCTGGGTCTTGAGAGGTCTCTGAGAGATGATCACGGTTGATCAGCACTGACTGGTTAGGCGTAACGGCAGGGCGCTCACGGCTGCAAAGAGCCTCGCTCTCCCGGGGTTGAACCCGGGGCTACTTGCTCAAGGCAGAGCCAAGAACTAAAGCTGCCTTAGGATCGGGTTAGAAATTCACCCGATTAAATTTGTCGCGGTACTGAGTGCGCACGCGGGTCTCGAGTTGGTCCTTATTGCTTTTAAGCGTCAGGCTGAGACTAAACTTGCGCGACGCTCCGGAGATCTCAAGCGGCTTTTGAATCTCTTTGGCGCCGGGTGCGGCCCAAGCCAGGGGAGTGAGCACAGGCGCGGTGAGGAAAGCGAGCAAGAGCGTGAGCGTAGCCAGGGAAGAGCGGCTGATGGGCTGAGAGGCGCTTGATGTTCGGTAATAAGCGTACCTCTTGTTGCAAGCCTCTTGACGTGGGGTGAGGGGAGGCAGCAAAGCAGGCATGAGGGTTGATTGCGACATAGGCTTTAGGGGGAGGTATATCTATCTTTCCCATCTCCTTTGTAATAGTTTATCAGAGGTAATAAAAAATGTAAAAATGAATTAAATATTTTTAAGTAACCGAATTTATTGTATTATATGGTTTTTGCGATTGCGCTGCTTTCCTGGGCGTTTGAGGGGTTAATTAAAGTCACTGGGCACGAAGTCAAGTCGCTGAGCGTTCTTGCTTGGTAGGGTTTTTTCCGCGGTGCGCAGCACGGGGGTGTCTTGCGTGAGGGAGGCGTTTTCGATTAGATGGATTTTGAGGGTGGCAGGGAAATTCAAGGTGTTGACTGAGTGAAACAGCATTTGGTAGCAATCTTGATCGACGTTAGGCGAGCTCACCAGGCTGAGCTCACTGCTGCGTCTGGTGTAGGTGGTGGTTGAGGAGGCCGACTGGCTGGTGTCAATCGAGGTGGGAAGATCGTATTTTAGTTTCAGATAGGGCGTGAGCAGATCGCTAAAGGGGATTGCGAAGGCACCCAGGGAGGAGGGCTGGATGGGGATCCAGTTTTTTAAGGCCAGAAAGTCAGGAATCATGTTTGCAGGCGTGCTGAACTGATTGAGGTTAGCCTTGAGGAGCGTTTCTTCGCAATCGTTCAAGCCATCGTTGTCGCTATCTGGATAGGTGGTGCCGTTTGCGCTGGTGATGGGATTTAAGCCTGAGCAGACGCCAAAGGCGTTGGCGTTGTTCTTGGCGCATTGCGGGTCGTTGCAGGGTTTACCGTTCAAGCGGTATTCGACGTAATCAGACACACCGTTGCCGTCACTGTCTGGCAAATTTGGGTTGGAGCCTGCTGGGGTTTCTAAGAGATCAGGCAGACCGTCGCCGTCGGAATCGAGCAGCAAGCGACCGTCGTTCCACCAAACGAGGTTTCTATTTTCTAGAAAGATATCGACGAGTTGCGAGCGCAAGTTGAATTGGGTTGGGGTGAGTGGGAAGTAGGTGTTGTTTTGGGCGGCACCTAAGTTAATGAAAAGGCCTTGTGAGACTTGCGCCATGTCTTTGAGGAGTTGAATGACCTGCGGGATGGGCTGCCCGACTTGACCTGTAGGTGGGTAGTAGGCGGTATGGAAGTTGACCTGGAAAGGGATAGCAAATTGGCTAGGGAGTTGCAGTAGATCCTGAATGGCGGTAGTGATTTGACTGAGCGGCTGGCCATTCGCAAAATGGGTGTTAGGATTGTTGAGCAGGGTAAAGGGCATGCCGCCTGAGATGAAGAACACTTGGTAGGTCGGCTTAAGGTTGGCAGTTCCAGGGGTGGCAGTGTTGGAATTAAGGTCGCGGGTGATGAGCATTTGGGCGGTGGTGAGGGCTCCGATATAGTCGGTCCAGCCTTCATCGGCAGGCAGTGGCGGCACGGGACCAAACGGCACGGAGCGTCCCCACCAGTTGGCTTGTAAGCAGGGCAAGAAATCTTTGGGAGTCAAAAATAGGCTATTGGGACATGCGGCAGTAAAGTTACCGTTGACGTTGGTGAAGAGCCCGGTAATGTCTGAGCCAGACGAGTTGGCTTTGGGTGCGGCGAAGGTGTTAAAGCCGATGGCGTTCCAAAGCGTGATGGCACTCGGGTTGTTCATCGCTTGCACCGCCTGGGTGAACTCCACCAGCGGACCAAAGCGGCTAAAGCCTTGAGGGTCGGCTGGGGCAAAATCGGGCGGAAAGGTATTCACAGGGTTGTCCGGTAAATTGATCGGGGTGGAGTTGTAGAGCGATTGATCGATCAGGAAGAGATACTTCGTTAGGCTTTTGACCGGTTGCCGAGGCCGGGTACAGAAGTTTGCGCTCACCTCAATGAAGTTGGAGGGCACGATTTGTGAGTTTGGCGCGAGCGCAAGTGGGGTCAAGGTGTTCTGGCCGCAACCGGTGAGTAAGCCGGTGAGGAAGACGCTGGAGATAGTGCTTTTCATGACCCGGCGCCTGAAACTACTGATGAAAAACTGCCAGCGACGGGTGGCAGGCTGATGCCTGGGCTGAGCAGGCAGCTTTTTGCTCATGGAAATAGCCTCACGTTGGTTAAGGGGGCAGCAGCAGGTAAAAGACTAGGCTGCGGTGACGGGGAAGTCGCTCCGCCCACTACTGGGGGCGACGCTTGCGCTGAGACGGATTTTCCCCAGTACGGAAAGCTCAGTGCCGTGCTCGTTGTGACCTGGTTTACGAGGAGGTAGGCTGAGGCGAGGCTGAGATTTTTTTGCGCGTCGCTTTCGATGATGTAGATGGCTAGAAAATTATCGACTCCCTGATTGAGGATAGCAATATTGTTGACTTGCAGGTCGTAACTGGCATCGGGGTTAATCACTTTTGAGTAGTCGTAGGCGTAGGCTTGACTGACGGGACTGAGGCCATTTTCTCGTAGGGGCAGGTGTCGTTTGCATTTTTCATAGTTACTAAGGCCGTCGCCTGCCGGTGAGAGTTGCGACTGGGAACTGCTTAAGGGGTTGAGTCCACAGCGCACCTTGAGGTAGTCGGGTAAGCCGTCTTGCGAGAAGCTCACTAAAGTCGGATTGAGCTGTAAGGTTGATTTTTCACAGTCGTTGAGTCCTAAAAAGACGCTCGGTTGCGGATTGGGGTTGCGATCATCGGCATAAATCAAGGCGTCGTGTGCGCTGTTTTGAAAGCCTGACGGGCACCAGAGCGCCGATTGCAGCTGGGTGGTGATCCCGAGCTGAAAAAGGATCAAATCAGAAAAAAAAGCCCCAGGATTGCTATAAGGGGAGTTGGGTAGAAAGCCGTAAAACGCGTTTTGCTGCGTCTTGAAGGTGTCACTGAGCCCATCGCGCGCAGAGCTGTAAACCAGTTGCTGGTTTTCCAACAGGACGGAGAAGTTGGAGACGAAGTAATCGACCCAAGTTTTCCCTGCTTGGGGGGTATAGTGGGTGATGGTTAAGGAGACGGAAGGCGAAGGGGCAGGAAGCGGCGTTCCGCTGGGGAGCGGGGCAAGCGGCGGGGTGGCAGGGGAGGAGCAGCTAGCGATAACGCCGCTCAGCAGCAAGACCAAAAACATGGGTTGCAAGCGGTTTAGCCGGATTACGCCCCTGCCTTCGGTTCGGGTGGCGGGGATGCGAGTGGGGTGGGGTGAGGCGGCGCTTACGGTTGATCCCATTGCGTCCAGGTTCCTAAGGTTTTCTCCGCCTGGTCGTTCCAGTCGTTAAATTTCAGTACCAGCGAGTTGCCTGCGAAGGCTTTCAGGCCCTTGCGATAATGCAGTTTGCCGAGCGAATCGGAGAGCATGACTTCTACCATCACCTGGTTATTGGGTCCGATGGTCGGCAGGTTTGAGACGTTGAGTTGAAAGCAGCTTTGGGTGAGCGAGCTGCTGATCGTTTGCAAGGCGTAAAGCGCCGGCTGGGGGTGAATGATTTCTTGATAGGGTATGCCGACGGGGAGATTGGCGCGAATGAGATCAAAAATGCTCTTACCGCTCGCATCAGGCACCGTAATGGCGGGCTGCGTACCGGTTTGAAAATTGACGTTGTTCTTAAAAAGCAGCCAGTCTGAGAGGTTACTGCCGTTGGAGCTCGGGTTGTTGATCCCGGCGTGATTCCCCAGAAGCGTCTCCTCGCAATCGTTTAAGCCATCATGATCAGTGTCGGCGAAAATCAGTGGGCCTCCCGGAGACGCGCTCGGCAAGGGAGTTAAGGCCGCGCAATTGGGGACGTTGGGCTTCGAGAGCGTCTGGTAATGGGTGGCAGCAGCCTGAGCGCAGCCTGCTCCTTGGCTGAGCCCTGCGCAAGGTGAGCCGTTTAAGCGGTATTCCACTAGATCCGATACCCCGTTGCCATCAGAGTCAGCTTGAAAAGGATCTGAGCCGAGCAAGACCTCAACGCTATCGGGGATGCCATCACCGTCGCTGTCTAAGAGCGGTTGTCCTTGAGTGGCGGCACTGAGCGGCGGTCCTTGCCAGTAACTGACGTTCTTATTGGTGACTGTCACATTCAGTAAAGACTTAGAAACGTTTCGCGCCGTGGGTAAGAATTGCGAAAAGTCGAGTTTTTCTCCGCTATTAAGATCGTAACTCAGTCCCAGGCCGGTTTGTGCCATAGACTTGAGCAGCGCTTGGCCTTGCAAGTCTTTGTTGCCTGCCGCGAAGTAATAGTAAGTAAAAAGGTTAATGTTATCGAGGTAGGTGCCGCTGTTTTTCTTTAAGTCAATGAGTTGCTGAATGATTCCATTGATTTGCGTTTGAGATTCGTAGTTGGCAAACAGCGGCTGGAAGCCATTGCCGTTGGAAAAACCGACGATGGGTGCGCCGTCGCTGATAAAGATCAGCACATAGTCGGTAGGTTGAGTGAGTGTCGGGATATCGGCTGTGATGATTTGCTGGGCGGCCTGTAAGGCGCCAATGTAATCGGTGGATCCGCCACCCGGATTAAGAGCTTGAAACTGGGGGGGGCAGACGACGGTCGGGGGAAAAGGGCTAATTCCCATTTGGTCGGCTTGCAGCTGGCAGATGAAATTACTGAGATTGGTTTCAAAGCCTAGGGTCGCTCCTGGCTGGGTGCCACCACTGCTCGGATAAGTGCTCACGGAGGAAGAGAAATCGATTAAGGCAAAAGCGGTGTTTTTGGCAAACGAGGAGCTTTGTACGGCTTGCACAAATTCGATAATGCTCGGGTAACGAAACGTTCCTTTTGGGTCAGTGGCGTAAAGGTTGTTATCGGGGTTGGGCAGCACGTAACTATTAATCGCAGCCACAGGCGAGCAACCGACCGTGGGGCAGGGGGTGGGCTGGATGCTGGGGCATTGGGGAGGGACGGCCGTGGGCGGCTGGACGGTACAAAATTGATTGTTCTGGGGGTTGAGTTCACAGTTGCTACCTGCAGGGACGCCGCTCCCTCTCGGGTTAAAGTTGGTCTCAACAAAGCCCGTGCACTGGTCAATGATCAGGTTCTGGCTATTGCTGCCAGAATGGTCGATTAAAAACAAATACTTGACTTGAATGATCTCTTTTTGCGGCGGGTCCGTACAGAAGTTCACCTGGACATTTTCAGGCGGGCGGGGCGAAGCAATGATCCCAACACTGAGCGCCCCCAGCGGGTTCAGGGGGGCTTTGCAGCCGAAAAGTCCGCCTGAACCCAGGACTCCGCAGAAGACACCGGACAGGACTCCGGACCAGAGGCGGCCCAGTTCGCGGCGGCGGTTCGGTGTTGGGTGGTTAGCCAGGTGAATGGCCCTTGTTGTGGTGGGTCTACGCTGGGTGAATAAGATGGATCTTGGCATTACTTTCTTGAGTTTAACACAGTTTTTCCAAAAGTCTCCAAGCCTATTCCAAAAACAAAGCCTAGGATAATTAAAAATAAGCTATTTTTTTATTATTTTAAGTTTCATCGGATGGTTTTTACACTCCGACTGCTCTTGAGCGCGCGGGGTGAGCTTTCTTGGCCTCCTTAGCCGAACGCGGAGCACAGTCCTGGCTCTGATGCGTGAATGAGGGCAGTCGCAGCGAGCAGTCTTTTGAGAAGTATTTTGAAAGGTATTTTTAGAAAAATCAACGACCAACAGCGAGCGTGGCAGTTGTTAAAGTTGATGACCGGCCGCGCGCCAGAGCCCCCAAAGGGAACTGCTCTTGCAGGCGGTCGGTCATCGCATCGAGTGTTAGTTTTCCTGACTCCTCCAATAAGGGGTGGGGAGGGAGGAGGTTTTCGAGGCCTGAGCTTATTTGTTCGTCAGCGTCGGTCCTGGTGGGCCTGGTAGCGGGCAGTCTAAGGTCAGGTTGCCCGGGAAGCCGTTAAAGGAGCCTTGCACAGACATTGTGTGGCCATTGATCGTGACCGGGTTACAGCTAAACGTCCCTCCCAGTTCCAGATTGGTGGCAAACACGAGCGAGGTGTCTGTGGCAGGACCGGTGCAAGGAATAGAAAGCACGGTGGGGCTTGGTGCGTAGGTAGGCTCTGACATGCTGTAGGTGCAAGTCGTCTGCGGCCCGCCCGTGGTGCCCCCGAAACCGATTGAGGTGCCGAGGATGGCGTCTGAGATACTGGAGTAACTCAGGGTCATGTTGGTTCCAAGGTTACTTCCGCTTGCGAAAGTGAGCTGTCCTGAGTTGAAGTCATAATTGAGCAAGTTAGGAATGCTGAGGGCGGCAGTGTAGACCTGCTTTTCTCCGCCTGAGCCGTAAGGGATATTAACGTATTGATTCAAGGATAGGGTCTGCTTTGTAAATTTTGGGGTCAGGGTCGTTAGGTCAGAAGGAAGCTGATTAGGCAGGTACAAGGCGGTATCGACGACATAGGCCATATTGAGGGGGTTGGTGGCAAAAATCTCGGTATTCCAGTAACGCTCATCGGGTAGACCGACCAGGGTAGCAGGAGAGGAGGGGATCATCGTAAAATCAAGAAACGAGTAACCTCCCATCGGCAGGGCTGCGGCACCTGCTGGGGGCTGGGGGAAGGCAATGGTCTGGGTGAGCGGGTAAAAGGTCGAGAAACAGGAGTCGGTCACTTCTAAGGTGACTTTGCGTCCAGGCAGCGTGTTGCCCAGGCTGTTGCCTGAGGGTGCGGTGGCCACGTAATCACCAATCGGGTTTAAGGTGGTGGCAGCGTTTTGTCCGATAAAATTTTGACAATTGACCCACGGGCCATCAATCACTCCAAAGCCTGAGTGGTCCCAAGCGCAATAGTAGGGAGGCGATCCTGCAACGTTTGCTGCAGCATTGCCTTGGATCGGTGCTTTATTCAAGTAAAAGTCAAAGAGATTGGCGACAGCCGGTGGGGCGTTGGTGTTTAGCACCACGTTAATTTGGGTATTGGGTGCTAGCACCTGATTGGGAACAAAGGCATTAACGCTATTGCAACTCACACTGGCCGAAAAAAGGTTGCTAGCCGGGATCACGCCGGGGGTTGGATTGGAGGCGACGCTAATGGAGTAACTGCCAGGCGCAAGCGCAATGGTCTGCGGGGAGGGTTGATTGGGAAGCAGGGTGAAGGTCTGAGAAAAAGCCTTGATGCTTGTCGTGCTTTGCGAGCCTACCCCAAGGTTATTGGTCAACGTCACAGTATAAGTCAGCGTCGAGGGGGCGTCCGGTGCCATCAGCAAAAAGCTATAGACGCCGCTTGCTTGTAATTTTAACGAGGAATTCCCGACCGATTGATTGAAGATCGGGGGGCTTACCGGCTGACCTGAGGAGGTCACACTCGAGATTTTTAGTGAAAATAAGGCATTTTTCACCATAGGCGAAGGTGAAAGCGTCGGGGTGGTGGTCGTGCCTCCGTCTGGATTCGTCTTCGTTGAGGTCTGGGTGCTTGCTTGATTGCTGCAGCCGGATCCGGAAAAAGCTAGCATCAGCAGGATGGTTAAAAACAACCGGTGGGTGGGTTTATGCTCCGTTTGAGGGAGGGTTTTGGTCCAGTGGAGAGGATTGAAATTTTTAAAAGTGTTCGACATAAATACCTTCGTTTCTTGCCTGCAGTCCGTGTCTCTCCTTTTTTCTTGCTTGCTGTCTTTTTCAAAAAGCGAGAATGACTGGAGTGAGGCATCGTTTAGGAATAGGGTCTGATAGTTTATTCCTAAAGAGATGCAATAAGGATACCGTAAGCGTTTTTCGGGGCTCTTTCGTGCCAGGGTGCTTGAAAGGATTGGGTTTTTTGAGTGGGCGGGTTTTAAAAAAAGTGTTGAACCTTCAGGCACTGTCTGCCGCTTAGTCAGTGGGAAGAGGGCCCCTCGCCTGGGCGGGCTGGGGGTGTGTGCTGTGAGATCTCAGTGGCATCCGCGCCAACCTAGTTGGGGCGATCGTCGATTTAAAGGGAAGGGGAAGGAGAGAGTGGGAGGTCGAACAAGACGATACAAAGGAGGAGGAGAGGTGAGCATCGTTCGACGCGTCAAGAGATTCCCCTAGAGTCGCCCCTGATGACGAGAGGGGGTTGAAGGGCTGGGAGTGCTGCTGATCATTTACTCGGCTTGGTGCTCGGTTTGGTGTCCCCTTTGACCGCACAAGCCTCGCTTGCACCAGGCTCAAATACCGCTCGGTGAGTGCGCTTAAGTCTGCCGGGACGTCTATCGGTTCGTTCTCATAAAGGACTTGAATCCAGATTTTTAACAGCTCCAGGGGGGGGTAGCTCAGATTGCGGGCAGCCAAAAGGGTGCGTAAGGCCATTTCTTCATGATACAAACGGACCTGAGGGTGCTGGATCTCACCCACTCGCTCCGTTTCACGCAAGATGACTTTCACAAGCAAGTCGCGTCGCAGTTGATCAATTTCTTCGATATCCAGGTTTCTTAATATCAAGGGCTGACCGCTTTGTGGCTCACAGTTTTGTCGTTTGATCAGCTGAAACAGCTTGGCGCACTTTAAAGCCTTCTCTAGCTGTTCGTCTGAGCTATCGATGGCGCCTAATTGAAAAATCAGAGTCAGGGCCTTGTCCTTCCAGGCCAGCAAGTGATCCCAGCTGACGCTGAGAGTGGGTGCGGTCGTCTGATCGGGATCGGCGAAAGGGCGGGCTTGCGGCTTGACTTGCTGTTTCAGAGGGGGACCTTGAAGCTCATCAGGCTCTTCAGACTCTAAGGAAATGCTTAAGCCTGGGCGGCCGGATCGCTTGAGGTGGCTGGCTGGTCTCTCTTGGCTTGGATGGTTCTGATGAAGCGTTACCGTTACCTCAGACGGGTCGACCGTTGGAGGACAAGTGGGGGGCGGAGTCGCAGGCAGCTCTAACTCAAAAGCGTTGGTGGCGTTGGTGGTGGGGTGGCCAATGGCAAAAGCTTCAAAACTCCAGAAAAAAAATAAACCGATCAAAAACATAGGTCACTTATCTTTCGCGACCCCGCCGCTTTGGGTGCTTATTTTCTGCTCGTGCTGCTCGCGCTTTGGGGATAAGCGAGGCGGCGCAAGCGATAGCGGCTTCATTGACTTACCCATTTTAACCCCTCATCCTAGCGCTCAACTTGGCACTCACAGACCTTGTCTCACCCCAGGGGAATGAACAGGAGCAAAACAACAAGGGTCCGACAAGAGATCCGGTTTTGCAAACCATGATAACCGCTGGGACTCTTTATTCAGTGGAGAGTTGTTTTTGGAGATAAAAATGTAATTTCTTACTAACACTGATAGCGGTATTGGAACAGAGTGTTTTTTCGGAAAACACCTCAATTTCTTGAGCTTTTCCTAAAAAAAAGGGGTCGGAGGTCTTGAAAAGAGAGCAGCTTCGGGGTTTTTTAGGCGGCAAAATACCACAAGCGCCAGAGGGGGGGCTTCCTTCTCATTTTTTCTTTAGACACTCGGGAGACTGTCGGGTGCTTTTACTCGTGCCTTTGCTCTTTCTTTTTCCACAGCTCCTTGTCGCCGCTGGCAAACGGCCGGGGCGGGGGGCGCAAGGGGGGTCTCAGAGAAAAGTCGCAAGACTTCAAGGTGTTTGCACTTGAGTTGTCGCGGTGTTGTGATAGATGCTAACACTGCCCATGAAGATGCCCCTCCATTTCCAACTGGTGACGCCCGAAGCGGTTCGACAGCAGCCTGCTGTTGGCCCCACGGTCTTTGCACCGCCTCAAAATGCAGCGACTCAAAAACCTCCCTCTTCCTCGCAACAAGCGCGGGCAGGGGTGATGCATTTGTGGGGCAAACAAGGGGAGCGTTATGAGATTCTGACGCCGACGTTCATGCCGGTCGGTACGGTCGGGAGCGTCAAAGGGGTGACGTTCCAGGATTTAAAGCAGATGAAAGCGCAAATCATCCTGGGCAATACCTATCATTTGTATTTGCGGCCCGGGCACAAACGAGTGGAAGCCTTAGGGGAGTTGTCGCAATTTATGGCCTGGAAAGGACCTATTTTGACCGATAGCGGTGGGTTTCAGGTCTTTTCGCTAGCAGGATTGAACAAAATTGATGATGAAGGGGTGACCTTTCGCTCGCATTTAGATGGCAGCCAGCATCGATTTACTCCCGAGTTTTCCATGGAAATTCAGCGGGCTTTGGGTTCGCAGATTGTCATGGCGTTTGATCAGTGTCCGCCTTTTTCTGCAACCCTGAAGGAGGTGGAGCAAGCGATGGTGCGCACCGATCGCTGGGCCGATCGGGGTTTGCAGGTCAATTTGAAACCTCATCAGGCTCGTTTTGGGATCGTGCAAGGCGGTTTGCACCAAGATTTACGGGTGCAATCGCTCGAGCAAATCACCCGCTATCCGTTTGATGGTTTTGCTCTGGGCGGCTTATCAATTGGCGAGAGCCCCGAGCAGTTGCAAGAGATGGTGCATTTTGTGGCCCCTTTGATGCCACAAAACAAGCCGCGTTATCTCATGGGGGTGGGGCGTCCGCAAGATCTGGTGGAGGGTGTGCGCGCCGGGATTGATCTGTTTGATTGTGTGATGCCCACTCGCAATGCCCGCAACGGCCAGCTTTTCACCAGCCAGGGGAAGATTAATATCAAGAACGCTCAGTACCGGGATTCCCAAGAGCCGCTGGATCCCCATTGCCCATGTTCGACTTGCCAAGATTATAGCCGGGCCTATTTGCGGCATCTGTTTGTCAGTCACGAGCTGCTTTCGGCCAGGCTCAATACCGTTCATAACTTGACCTATTACCTCGGGATTATGCAGCAAATGCGGGAAGCCATTTTAAAAGGCGATTTTGAGGCGTGGGTTGCAAGTTTTTATCGAAATCAGAGTCGCGATGTGCGATGACTCGAAAGGCACTCGCTCAATCAGGCTTTGACCAGCGTGAGCTCAGAGTGAACTTTGACGAGGTGCAGCAAATGCGTGAGACAGTAGCAAGAGCTTGACCGATTTGGCTGCCCATGGTTTCATGCTTGAAGGGGTCGGCCTCGGCGCTGTCGTCGCCCGGGTGAAAAGCCGACTTAATGCCGGAGGTCCTGGACTTTGCTGGAACTTCCTGATCAGCGCCTTGGCAGTTCACAGACCGTTCAAAGCCGCTCAATTAAAAAGGTAAGGTATGATTTTTTCGATTCTTTTTTCTCTTTGCAGTTTTTTTTCCCCTGTTTTCCTAGGTGACCACCAGGCCCTGTTGCGTGCTGATCCAGCGGTTGCCGTGCCAGCGGGGTTGGGGCCTTCAGCCGGCGCTCAGGGGTTATCTCCGGCTGGCAATGTTACGGTGAACGCAAGTAGCAGTGAATGGAGCGACCCGGCGCTTGCGGCGGGTCAACCCGTCGGTGGTGGTGTGATGGCCTATGCGCCGCTTTTTTTGATGTTGGGGGTGATGTATGTTTTGGTTTTGCGCCCGCAGCAAAAGAAGGCCGCAGAGTTGCAAAAGATGCTCAAAGGTCTGAAAGCAGGCGACGAAGTGGTGACCAGCTCGGGATTGATCGGTAAGATCCATGCGATCAATGATGCGTCGACGGTGGTCACGCTTGAGATCGCCCACCAGGTGCGCGTGAAGCTGCTGAAAAGTCAAGTGGCGCAGATTGTGAAAGGCGAGATTAAAGAGCTGAGCTGAGCTGGAGACGCTTTTGGGCGCTGGTGAAGATTATTAAAAAGCTTGGGGTGGGTCGGGGTCAGTATGCTGAGATGGGGATCGTCTAAGCCCGACAAGTTAGTCAAGAAAAGGAAACAGTTGTACATGTCACGTTCATGGTGGGGAAAGTCGTTTTTTTTAGGATTATCGGTACTCTTGGCTGCGGCCTATGTTTATCCCACGCTTGCGAATTTAGATCCTGAAAAATCGCATTTTCCTTTTAAGCAGAAAATAAATCTTGGGCTCGATTTGCAAGGGGGTCTTTATCTCGTCTTAGGGATCGACTTTAAGAAAGTTTATCAAGACATCGTGGAGCGGCAGGCTAGCGCCTTGCAGGAGCGCTTAAAGGAAAAATCACTGGCCTTTACCAGTCTGAAAGTGCTGAGCGACGGCGTGGGTGTTGGGGTCGGTGTTGATGAACAGCGCATTGAACTGGTTTTTGATCCGCAAAACCGTGATGTACTGCTTCAGCTCGTGAAAAAAGAATTTTGGAACTTACGCTTGGCTGAGGAGGCGTCAGCTGGCAATTTTCAATTCGGTTTGACGCACGATTACCGGTTTGAGGTGCGAGAAAAGACCTTGAATCAAAGTATTGAGGTGATTCGCAACCGTATTGATGAGTTCGGGGTGTCTGAGCCATCGATTACCAGTCAGGGGCTGGACCGAGTGGTGGTGGAGTTACCAGGGGTGCGGGAAATTGACCGCGCCAAGGAGCTAATCGGTCGCACCGCGCGGCTAGAGTTTAAGATGGTCGATGATCAGGGGATGAAGGCTAAGGAGCTGCTGGATCTGATTGAAAAGACGGAAACCGAGCATCAGCTTAAGTATAAGGAAGGCGAGCCTTTTTCGGTTTACGTCGGCAAGCTCAATGAGTTTTTAAAAGGCAAATTACCGGAAGGTGATGAAGTGGCCTTCGAGCGCAACAAAAGTACGGCAAGTGGTGGCGGCAGCAGCAGTGAAGAAGCCACGCGGGTGCCCTATTTGTTGCACTCCAAGGTGGAAGTCACCGGCGACGACTTACAAGACGCAAGCGTGCAGATTGATCCTGAGAGCAGGAAGCCTGCTGTGGGGTTTTCCTTGAATCCGCACGGCGCCAATTTGTTTGATCACTTGACGGCCGAGCACATTGGTCATCGCTTGGCCATTGTGCTGGATAATCTGGTGCACTCGGCGCCTGTGATCCAAACAAGGATTGGTGGAGGTAAAGGCCAAATCACGGTGGGGAGAGGGAGTGAGGATGACTCTTTGCGGGAAGCTAAGGATTTAGCGATTGTTTTGCGAGCGGGTGCCTTGCCAGCGCGCTTAGATTTTTTAGAACAACGCATTGTCGGTCCCTCCTTGGGGCAGGACTCGATTCATAAGGGGGCGATGGCTGCGGTCTATGGTAGTCTGGCGGTTTTTCTCTTCATGCTGGTTTATTACCGAGTTAGCGGGATGATTGCAGTGTTTTCGTTGGTTTTAAACGTCCTTTTTGTGCTTGCGGCGCTCGTGGCGCTGGAGGCCACGCTGACATTGCCTGGGATCGCAGGGATTGCCTTAACGGTGGGGATTGCGGTGGACTCCAACGTGGTGGTGTACGAGCGCATTCGCGAAGAATTGCGCTTAGGAAAGGCGACGGCAAGTGCGGTTTTTTCCGGCTTCCAGAAGGCTTTTCGTACTATTTTAGATGCTAACGTGACCAATGCCGCAGCAGGCACGGTATTGTTGTATTATGGCACCGGTCCGATTAAGGGTTTCGCAGTGACACTCTTGATTGGGATTGTCACGACCTTGTTTACCTCCGTGTTTGCCTGTCGGTTGATGTTTGATGTGTATTTAAATTGGTTGGGGCGGAGGAGTCGGGCTCGCTTAAGTATTTAAGCTGTCTTGGGTTTACGAAAAGAGTTGTGAGGAAGTTTACGAGGAAAGTCGCCAGGAAAGTCGTGAGCTGAAGAGGTTTTGAGCGATTTGGGCTCAGGGGTGGGTAATAAGTGGTGGGGAAGGGTGTGGCGGCTAGAGAAGTCGCAAGCGCTTTGACCTTTTTACGATACCGACACGGACGCTCCCCCAAAGACATCGCCAGTGACACCGTCACTGAAAGCTAAGGAAAGCAGGAAAAAAGGCTATGTTAGAGTTGATCAGGCCAGGAACGCAGTTTGATTTTATGGGCAAGCGCACGCTGTGGATGACGGTTTCCGTGATCGCGATGCTGGGCACCTTGGTGTTGTTGTGGACGCGGGGGTTAAATTACGGGATTGATTTCACCGGTGGCGCGGAGGTGCAATTGCACATTCCGAGTGCTTGGGGGATCGGTGAGCTGCGCGATCAACTTGAGCAAGGGGGCGTGCGTGGCCTAAAAGTCCAGCAAATCGGTGCGCCAGAGAGCAATCAGTTTTTGATCAAAGCGCAAGGCGACGAGCATTCTTTGGGTCAAGTCTCCCAGCAGGTGGAGACGATTTTGAAGAAGCAGCTGAAGCCTGGCGATTATGTCATTCAGCGGGTGGACGTGGTGGGGCCTGCGGCGGGCAGCAGTTTGCGGATGAGTGGTTTTTTGTCGATGCTTTATGCCTTGGTGTGTATTTTGGTTTATGTGACGTTGCGGTTTGATTACCGCTATTCGCCTGGTGCGGTGATTGCGCTGCTCCATGACACGATGCTGACGGTGGGGATCTTTATCTTAACGCAAAAGCAGTTCGATTTGCAGATCTTAGCCGCACTTTTAGCGCTGATTGGCTATTCTAACAATGACACGATTATTGTCTACGACCGGGTGCGCGAGACGGTGCTGATGCATCCGAAGTTGAGCATTGAGCAGGCGGTGAACCGAGCGATTAATGAGACTTTGGGGCGCACGATTTTGACCTCGCTGTGCACCTTTTTCACGGTGTTTGCGCTGTGGGAGTTTGGCGGCAAAGTGATTGAAGACTTTGCTTTTACCTTGATGGTCGGGATTGTGGTGGGAGCGTATTCCTCGATTTTTGTGGCAAGCTCGCTGGTGGTGATTATGACTCATTATCATGATGAGCAAGCCCGCCGCTTGAAGCTCAGTGGTGGTAAGACGAAGAGAAAGCCTGTGATGGTCCGTGCTAACCCCGTGTAAGTCGCTGCATTTTTGTGGACCTGCTGCGTCTTGCCTGAGAGTGAGGGCGTGGGGAGCAGTGAGGGTGACAAGTTGAGTGCGCCACTGTTAGCTTCAAGCCACTGGAAACGCAGGAGTGCTGCGTCCATGCTAGTGCTCTCTGAGGTAGAATCTCAAGAGTTGCTGGAGAGATTAAGGGCGCAAACTGGTTTATCGGCGCTCACCGTGAGGGTTTGTTTACAGCGGGGCTTAAGCAGTGTCGAAGCGATCCAAGCTTTCTTATCGCCGAAGCTTGAGCAGTTGACGAGTCCCTTTTTGATTCAAGACATGCAACGGGCGATGGATCTAATGAGTGGTGCCGGGCTTGTCGGTGTCGGGGGTTTGCGAGAGACGCGCCAGCCGGTCTTGGTGTTTGGTGATTACGATGTTGATGGCACGGCAGGTGCTGCGCTGTTGGTGTGGGTGTTGCGCGAGATGGGTTTTGTGGTGAGTGCCACTCAGCCGGATCGGTTTAAAGACGGCTACGGACTAAATGTCGCTGCGGTTGAAGTGGCGGTGGCGTCTGGGGTGGGATTGTTGATCACCGTCGATTGTGGGATCACAAGCTTCCAGGCGCTGGAGCGAGCGCAGGAGCTAGGCTTAGCGGTGATTGTGATTGACCACCATCAGGTCGATCCCAAGCGGGGGATTCCACCGGCGGGAGCTGTAATTAACCCGCAGCGCGCGGATTGCTTGAGTGGGCTTAAGCAGCTGTGTGGCTGTGGGCTAGCGTTTTATTTTGCAATCGCGCTGCGTATGACGGGGCGGGCGTTGCAGTGGTTTGCGCAAGGGGCTGAGCCTAACTTGAAGCAGCACCTGGATTTGGTGGTTATGGCCACGGCCGCTGACATGGTGCCTTTAACCGGGGACAACCATATTTTGGTGCGCTATGGCATGCAAGTACTCAAAAACTCGCAAAAGCCTGGGGTGAAGGCCTTGCTTAAAGCTGCCGGATTGGTGTCGCGGGATTTTAGCTCTTCGTTTTTGGGTTTTGTGATTGCCCCCCGTATTAATGCTTCCGGGCGAATGGCCTCAGCTAGTCTGGCGTTGGAGTTGCTCACCACGCACGATAGCGAGCGGGCGGAAGAGCTGGCAGCCTCCCTTGAGAATCTCAACCAGGAGCGCTCGCGCGTGCAGTTGGCGATTTGGGATGAGTTACGAGTGCAAGTGGATCAGGGGATTGCCAAAGGGCTCTATGCGCACGCGATCGTGATTGCCAGTCGTGATTGGCATGAAGGGGTATTAGGGATTGTGGCCTCCCGGGTAACGGAATGGTACCGAAGGCCTGCCATTGTCATTTCGCTCTCTCAGCACACGGTGGGGAGCGGGGGGGGTAACGAGGCGGGAGAGCAGGCGCCAGTGGTGGGCAAGGGAAGTGTGCGTTCCTACGGCGGTAAGGATGTTTTGCAGGCTTTGCGTGAATGCGAGGGGTATTTACTGGGTTTTGGTGGTCACCGTTTTGCAGCCGGACTTTCGCTGAAGGGCGAGCGCTTGGCTGAGTTTCAGGAGGCCTTTAACGCGGCTTGTGGTGCTTTGGAGTATGAGGCGCAGGCGGGTAGTTTGACGATTGAAGGCGCGTGTCAGTTGCAGGATTTACAGGTGCCGACCCTGCTGGAATTAGAGCGCCTTGGGCCGTTTGGTCCTGGCAATCCTGAGCCAGTGTTTGCGGTGCAGGCTGCCATTAGCCAGCAGCGGGTTTTAAAGGGGCGTCACTTGAAGTTGTCACTGACGGCTGAGGAGCAGGGCTTGGCGACCACGGAGCGATTCGTTGGTCAGACACTCTGTCAAGATCAGTTGCCGCACCTTCAGCATGGCCAGACGTCTGCGCAGCCTACTATACAAACGATTGAAGCGATTTGGTTTAATGTGGCTGAGAACGCCGAGACGATGCGGGATCTGGCTGCAAGTCAGTTGCAGGAGTGGGCTGGTGTGCCTGAGCTGAACCGTTTTCGCGGACAGCTGACGCCCTCGTTTCGAGTGAGGGCGTGGAGAGCCTTGGAAATTGGAGAGCGCAAGAAAAGCGCGCAAGACATAAGACATCAGACATGAAGGAGTAGAAGTTGTGATCACCTCTAAAAAGTTTTGGATTGAAACCCGCAAGACTGCAAGCTCAGCCAAAGTGTTCATTGCCGCAAGTGTCGCGCTCACGCTCAGTGGCTTGGGTTTGATCGCAGCAGCAGCAGCGCCGTCGCGGCTTGGGTTTGCCGCTGACTCACCCGCCGCCGTCACTCCCTACAAGAAATGGGGACCAGGAAAGCAACACGGGGGTGGCCGAAACCCCGCCTCGCTCCCTGCGCTCCCGCCGCTTGTGGTCACCAGTCCTCCGCGCTTGCCGTCTGAGGTGAGTGATCCTAAAGTCTTGCTAAAAGAATTTCTGCGGGCTCAGGCAGCAGAAACGAAGGATCTGGAGCGTAAGCAGCTGCAAGAGCGCAAGGAGTTTGCGCTTGGGCAAGAATCCAAGCACCGGCAATGGCTGGTGCAAGAGCAGATGGATCGCAAGGCGTTTTTCATTGAGCACTCGGATGGCCATTCCCGCAGAAAATACATCCAAGCCTTTATCACCCGCCGCGATCTGATGAGTTCCAATCTTAAGACCGAAAAAATTGACTTAGAAAAAGCGTTGCTCGGTGAACTCAGCGCCTTGCGGCAGAAGGAGAGCAACAGTCTCAAGATCTTTAAAGAGGCTTTGGCGCGCAAAGAAGTACCCAGTCTTGAGCTCTGGCCGGAAGTGAAGTGAAATAGCTAAAACAGCGTCATGCTTAGCCACAACGAGGCCCAGGTGGTTTTCAGGGTGGGCGGCTGGATCACATAATTATTGATAAAAACCGCCACCCAAAACTGGGGACTCAAAGAGATGCCAATCCCGTTTTGAGTATAGGGCATCGGTAGGTCGAGTTGCAACGAGGCGGGCGCGCTGCCTTGGAAGTGCTGAAAATTCACACTCAGGTAATGTTCGCTAGCAAACAGGTCATTGATCTTGTGCTCGACGAACATAAAAGTTGAGCCGTAGTAATCCACGCGGTTGCCAGCCACACTGGCAGGTGGGCTGGTCCACTGAGGGTTAGCCGTCAACTCAAAGGTCAGCCCGAGCGTCCAGTCAGAGCCTTGGGGATGGAAATTATTGGACGCCCTGAATCCCACTTCCAGCGTACGGTCCATGGAGCGATTTTCTGGCGCTAAGCCTGGCTGTAAATAAAAGTCGTACGTCGTGCTCCAGTCGGGGTGATCCCAGATTTGGGTGCGGCGATAGGCGAAACGGGGGTTGCGTGCCACAGCCACCAGGCCACCTGGATCAAGCGAGGCAAAGGAGTTGATAAAGAACCGCTGCCAGAGCAACAGGTAGGAGCGGGGGGCGATTTCATAGTCCATCCAGGCAATATTAAAGATATTGCTGGTGAAAGCACTGCCCCCTTGCGGGGAGGGCACCTGGTGCTTGGAGAACTCGTGAAACACGGGAGTCATGAATTCCGAAAAACTACGAATCCGCAACCGGCTGGTCCACTGCGTGAGCGAGCTTTCTTGCAGCGGCGAGGTGCGTTTCTCTCCGGAGAAGGATCCAGTCGGGTTCTGGCTAAAGTTTGCCGGGTGCGCGTGAGTGCCGCGCGAAGCCGAGGAGCGCGCCAACTGAAATTCCACGTGAGGAGTCGTCACCGCGCGCAAGCTGGCTGCTGAGGCTTGTGGGCCTGTGGGGTGGGTGACCAGCAGTGCTAGGAGGGGGGTCAGACGGTTGTTCATTGGTTTTTATACAAAAAATTGTAAATTTAAATTGGGCAAGTATACCAGAAATTTAAAAGAAATCAAACTTTTGATCCTAAATTTTACAAAATTTCTGAATCTTTTTCCTGAGAAAGCTTTCAAACTGAAAAAGCGGGGGGAGCGCGCCTGGGGGGTGTGGGTCCGGCCTTAGCCCCGGGCGTTGTCGTTGTCTTTGGCTTGTTCTCTTCCCCTTGCTTGCTAAGCTTTTGCCGCCCGTTCGTTACTCCCGCCGCCCCGTCTGGACGCCCATCTTGGTGATAGCGCTTTTGAGGGGGAGTTGCGAGTTTGCTGGAGAAAGAGCCTGCGGTGAAGGGTAGAGGAAGCGCAAGCTCTTCAGGCTTTTTTTGCGAAGGTCGGTCAAAGATCGGTCAAAGGGCGATCTTTTTTTGCCATTTCCGTCGCTGAGTCTCGGCTGCGGGTCCGAGTGGCTGGCGGGAATGGGGCTGGCTGGCAGGAAAACAGCGAGCGGATGAGCAGGGGCTTAGGTGCGGTGATCGTGGTTTTCCCTGGTCTGCGCCGATCTCGAGGGGTCGATAGTTTGCTCGCGGCCGTTGGGTGTCGGTGATGGACCCCCATCAGGAGCTTGTTTGCAGGCTTTAAGGTTTTCAGTCTCTTGTAAGTCTCTTGTAAGTCTCTTGTAAGTCTCTGACGCTTGAAGTTTGCCTGTGAGGTTTTTGTGACGGTTGTATCCACTTTCTTGCGGGATGAGCTTCAGGGGTAAAGCGGTGCGGAGGCTGTGGCTGTCAGAGCAAGCTTGGGGGAAGGTGAAGCAAAGAGAGTAAGAAAGAGGCTTGAGGCGCGCATTTGATAGCGCTACAGAAGAGACGTAACCGGGGGCCGTCAGGCTGACCACTGCTCTTAGCCCTTCTCGCGACGATCAGGGTAAAGAAGTGATTTAATTAATTTTAATGTTAATAAAAATTATAATATATAATTTCATGGAAAAGTAAAT
>JAYTHP010000072.1:0-1429 GCA_043732485.1 Oligoflexia bacterium | reverse complement strand
AACTGCTTGCTGAGACCGACGACGAAATCGTGCTGGTGATTACCGAGAAAAATGAGTGGAAGAGCCGATGCCTCGTCGGAGAGCAAAAGTTAGCTGAGGCGTTAGCAGAACTCAGAAGGATGAAGGCACTCCCGCCAAAACCTGACCTTAAACCCAACACGGTCTCAACCGACCTAGGCAAGGTCATCCAAGGGCAGGCTCCCAGCAAGAAAAAGAAAAAGCGTGGCGGCAGCAAAAAAGACAAGAAGAGGAGGAACAAGCAGGCAATCGCCGTTCATCAAGAGGTCAAACTGCCGATACCAGCTGATTTGCCTGCAGGATTCAAGCTACTTGGCTACCAGGAATGGATCGCGCAGGACGTTAAGATCGAGCCCAATAATACGAGATACCTGATCCCACGACTTTATAATCGCGAGACCAGAAAAACCTGGCCGGTCCCCCTTCCTGCTGGGGTCCAAGGACATTTTGGTGGCAACGTACGGCTGCTTGCGCTTACCTGGAATCATGAAGGGCGAATTCCTGAAAATAAGCTAGTCAAACTGCTCAGAGGAGTTGGAATCCGAATCTCAGCTGGCCAGGTGCACAGCCTTTTAACTGAAGATCTGGAGCGGTTTCATCAGGAAAAGGCCGCCATCCTCAAAACGGGTTTGCAGGTCTCGCGGGTCCTGCAAACCGACGACATGGGTGCTAGACATAGCGGTAAAAATGGCTCTTGTAACGTGCTGTGCAATGAATGGTTTACGGTGTTTCATACCTCTTTTAGCAAGAGCCGCCTGAATTTCTTGACCATCCTAACGCAAGGCAAGGATTGCTCTACCTTCAATCCAGAGGCGTTAGCCTACCTCGAGCGGCTAGAAGCCCCAGAAAAATGGATCAAGCTGATGAAAGTGCAGGGCGCCCAACCCTTGAACAAAGCCGACCTCGAACCATTTTTGGTGCCTCATGGCTTAGATCTGGACTCAAAGGTTTTCCAAAATTTGCTTGAGGCAGGTCTCATGGGTGCTCTCGAGGCATCAGGGTTTAACTCCGAGATGATCATCCACAGTGATGGCGCGAGGCAGTTTGACTTGTTCGCGCATTGCTTGTGCTGGATTCATGCGATGAGGCCCTTCGAGAAGCTGATTCCATCCACCTCTCATCAAGTCAAGCTGATCCAGCAGACCTTGGGGGAATTCTGGGAATTTTACGAGGCGCTTGCGCATTACAAGCTGGCGCCTCAGCCGAAGGTCGCCAAGCGGCTTAACGCTCGGTTTGATGCCCTGTTCGGTGGTAAAACTGGGTATCTTGCGCTCAACGAAGTGCTTGCCGCTATCCAGGCTAACAAGAGCAAGTACCTGCTCGTGCTGAAGCGCCCTGAGGCCCCCATTCACAATAATTTATCCGAATCTGAAGGCCGAGAAACGGTGGTGCGCAATCACATCTCGAAAAC
>JAYTHP010000071.1:0-1430 GCA_043732485.1 Oligoflexia bacterium | reverse complement strand
CGACAATAAAGGTCTGTCTTTGCAGGATTTGCTCCCACTTTTCCTTGCCATCCAAAATGGCCTGGATCTTTACTTCATCCAGGCTGCCGGTTTGCTCTTTACGATAGCGCGCGATAAAAGGAACCGTGCCGCCTTCTTCAGCAAGCTTTAAAACGGCCATCAGCGACGCAGGAAGAATGTCCGGCTGGACTTCCTGAAACCAAGATTGAAAGTTCACGTTGTCTCCCTCCGAAACTCATGTATGATAAACCAAATCTTTGCCAAGCACTAACAAATTCTTCCAACCAAAAAGTTACCCCAAAAAGAACATTATGGCCATCCTTCTCACTGCTACCCGCATTCGTAAAGCCTTTGCAGCCCGTCCGCTCTTTGACGCCATCTCCTTCACGCTAGAAACGGGCGACCGTATTGGTCTTATTGGACCCAATGGCGCCGGAAAATCCACCCTTTTACGCATCCTGGCAGCAGAAAGCACCGTGGATCAAGGCGAGATCTCCTTGCAACGCGGCTTAAGAATCGGCTTTTTACAGCAGGTGCCGGAGTTTCAAGCCGGGACCACGGTGTTATCAGCCGTACAAGAAGGCGCCAACCCCCCGAAAGACGCCAACGACTGGGAGAGCCAAACCCACGTGGAAGAAATTATTTCCCGCTTAGGCTTTCAAGACCCCCACACCCCGGTTGAGAGTCTCTCAGGCGGCTGGAAAAAGCGGGTGGCCTTAGGCCGGGAGTTGGCAAAAAAACCCGACTTGCTGTTACTCGATGAGCCGACCAATCATCTCGACGTGGGCGGCATTTTATGGCTGGAGAAATTTTTAGCCTCAGCGCCCTTTGCCACCCTGACGATTACCCACGATCGCTTATTTTTACAAAGAATCTCCAACAAAATATGGGAGTTGGACCGCCGCAACGCCCAAGGTCTGCTCGTGGTCAAAGGCGATTATGCCACCTATCTGGAGATCAAAGAACAGATGATCGCCTCGCAAGAACGGCGCGAAGTGGTGCTAAAAAACACCCTCAGGCGGGAAACCGAGTGGTTACGGCGCGGCGCTAAGGCACGCACGACCAAGCAAAGCGCGCGCATTCAGCGCACCCATGAATTGGAGCAAACCGTCAGTGAGCTGAGCGATCGCAATCTCTCTCGTGCTAGTCGGCTGGATTTCCAGGCCGCCGAGCGTAATCCCAAGAAACTAATTGAAGCCCAACGTATTTCCAAGCGTTACGGCGAGCACGTTCTGTTTTCTGATTTCAATTTGCTGATCAGCCCAGGCCGTAGGATCGGCATTCTAGGCGCCAATGGCAGTGGGAAATCCACCCTTATTCGTGTGCTTTTGGGGCTTGAGCCTTCAGACTCAGGTAGCCTGTTTCGCTCCGATCAACTCAAGGTGTCTTATTTTGAGCAAAACCGGGAGTCACTCGACCCGCAAGTGACG
>JAYTHP010000070.1:0-1437 GCA_043732485.1 Oligoflexia bacterium | reverse complement strand
GGGCACCGGGGGAAACGCTGGACTCCTGACGCTTGGCTGTTCGCTTTTGCCTCCTACCGCCCACGGTTTTTGCTTAAAACCGCCGTTGGGGTGACCATGTTGCGCGTTTAGCTATGCTTTTTTTGCAAACCTTTGCTTTCAAACGTTCTCAGAAGTGTCAGAGGTGTCAAAAGTGTAACGACGCGCTTAGCTCCAGCTCAATGGCCTTGTTTTGATGCGCTTGATTATAGAACTCAACGGCATTGCGCAAATGGAGCTCATTTTTATGCCCTAAACTGAAGCTCCACAAATAGGCATTGAGCGAAAAGCCTAATCCCCCGAGCACCACAAAACCCGCGGTGGTTGGTTCTCCGGTTGCGGCATCCAAGATCCCCTTTTGCTGCGCAAAAAGAAACCCCGTTAGCGCCACCAACACACCGACAGAGCCTAAGTAACCCGCCCACTTCGAGTAAGCCTGATTGCGACGATAGAGTTCCAGCTCGGCTCGAGCCAGCGGCACGTCAGCCATCAAGGGCTCAAGCTGGCTTGCATCGGCAGACACCTCAGAATCGAGATCCTGACGCTTGCCCTCTTGCACAAAATAGCGTGGACAGGGCTTCAGGCGCTGAGGCAATTTTTGTAACAATTCCGGTGGGGAATTGGGCAAACCGGGCACCCCTTGCAAGCCCGACGCCGCTGCCCCTCCCACCGCCTGCTTGCTGCTGGGTATCTTTGTTGTTGCCGTCTGAGGCGCCGCCGCCTGAGCAACCGGGGTCAAAATCGGGGCAATCATGAGCTCAGTCACCAGCACCGCGAGCAAGAGGGTGCTGCCCCAAGGATTTTTTTTTAAGCGCGTCATCCAACTGTCCATTGCAGAAAGCTTACCAAAACTGATACTTTACTTAAACTAATGATTCATTCCCGACTCACAATTGCCTTTCTGATTTACGGAGTGCTGACCCTCGGCTCCATGGCGACGATGAGCCTCGGGGCAGCACTCTTAGCCCTGACCCTGCTAGGTCATTTTGCTTTTCAGCCGCGGCTATTGTGGGCGGCCTTGCGGCAAGAGTGGCACGAGCGGCCGCTCAGTCGTCTCTTTCTGCTTAGCTCAAGCATGCTTGCTTTTGCCTTAGCCTGCAGTCTTGGGGTGGGATGGCTGTTTCCGCCGCTGGCTTACAGTCAGGGCACGCTTGAGATTCATTTTTTTCGCGATTTAGCGAAAACTTGGTATCTCTTTTGGCCCTTTGTTCTAGTCGTCGGCTTGCGTCAATTATCTGCCGCGCAACACCAACAGATTTTCCAAAGTTGGTTGACCGCCTTCACGCTGCTTTCGGCCTTAGGCATCGTACAAAGGTATTGCGGCTGGCCTAGACCGCAGGTCATCCCGTCGGAGCCGGGTCATTTTCATGCCACTCTTTTTTTAGGGCACCATTTATCAGTGGCGAGCATCTTTATTTT
>JAYTHP010000069.1:0-5109 GCA_043732485.1 Oligoflexia bacterium | reverse complement strand
TGAGCTCGTTTTCAAGGCGCGATTTTTCCTGGGTCAGGGATTTGGCTTTTTGGTGATCGCTCCAAAAGTGCTCTTGTTGGCTGAGATGGTTCAGTTCGGCGAGGCGTTGTGTTGTGACCCCTAGGTCAAAGAGACCCCCGGAGAAAGTCGACTTTGACCTGCAACTCGCTCAGGCGCGACTTGATCTCGCTTTCGCTAAAAGCGACCTTCAAGCGAGCAGGGGCTGGGGAGGAAGAGGACGAAGAGGAAGGCGTTAGAGGAGTGGTCGTCATAGTGGTTTGATTTTACTCTGAAACGCTGCGGGCAATCAAGCCCGGAGTGTCGGAATCGTCAGACTTCGGAGCCTCCTTGGTCGACTCATGAGCGAACTCCTGTCTCACCCACCTCAGAAGTCTGGTTTCCCACAAGCGCATCAACTGGTTGGCCTCCGGGTCGGGGGTTTCGTGATCAAAGCCTAGCAGGTGCAAGAGGCCATGCACCATCAGGATTTGCAGCTCGGTGCCGACGGGGTGCTGGAACTGCAGGGCTTGGTCGTTCAGCCACTCCCAGCAAATCACCAGATCGCCTAAGAATCCTTGGCTGCGAAACACCTCAGGCGTGCCAAAACTCAGCACGTCGGTGGGCTTGGTTTGGTGGCGGTATTGGGCGTTCAGTGCTTGGCTTAAGGCTTGGGGGACGATTTGTACGTTGGCGGACCAGGGGACGCTAGGCGGTGGGCCTTTGGCGAGCAGCTCACGCCAGTGGCTGTGGGGGTCTTGGAAAGGAATCGCTTGCAGCCAGGCGCTCAGTTGCGCTTGAGCCTCATCTTGCCAGGCTTGGAGCTCGGTGGAAGGAGGGTTGTGGTCGGCGTTGGCGTTGTCCGAGTGTGAGGGCGATTGGGGGGATGCTTGACTTTTCGTCGTCATTTTAGCTGTCATTTGTGTTAAGTCCTCTTGCACTATGTCTGATCCTACTCATTTGCTCCCTCCTGCTTTACTATCATCCACCCTCGTGTCACCAGCACCAGCACCAGCAGCAGCGGCGGTGGCGATCACAACGCTCGCCTCCGCCACCACCACCTCCCCTTCTCCTGCGCGGGA
Organism: Oligoflexia bacterium; assembly: GCA_043732485.1. GTDB lineage: Bacteria > Bdellovibrionota > UBA1018 > UBA1018 > UBA1018 > JAYTHP01. Next base: position 4,030 of record JAYTHP010000069.1, on the reverse strand, counting down.
CTCGGTGCAGGCGGTTTTAGCGACCATCCAGGCTTTGCGTGCACCTGTGGGAGGCTGTCCGTGGGATCTTAAGCAAACCCATCAAAGTTTGCGACCTTTTTTTATTGAAGAGGTCTACGAGGTGATTGACGTCTTGGACCGCATGCAAGACGCCGGGGTGGTGAACTGCGAGGTGAAGGCAGGAGGAGGAGGGGCGGCCGGAGCGCAAGAGGCTTCGCATCAGTCCGCGCATCAGTCCGCGCGGGCGTTGGTTCAGGACCTGAAAGAAGAGTTAGGCGACGTGCTGTTGCAAATTCTCTTACACTCGCAGCTGGCCCAGGAGGCCCAGGCTTTTGACTTTCACGACGTGGCGCAAGCCTTAAACGACAAGCTGGTGCGCAGGCATCCCCATGTCTTTGCGAACGTTCAGGCCGACAATGTCGATGCGGCTTTGCAATCGTGGGAGAAGGCCAAAGGGGAAGAAAAGAAGCAAAAAAGCGGCGGAGGCGCCGCCACCGCGAGCGTGCTTGCTGGGCTGCCCGCCCAGCTACCGGCCTTACAAAAGGCCAGTCGTTTAATCGAAAAAGTGAGTCGGGTGGGGTTTCAGTGGTCGCATTTGCAGGGTTTTTTGGGAAAAGTCGAAGAAGAGCTTTTGGAGCTCAAGGCGGAGTTGCAAAAGCAGCCGCAAGGCGATCTCCAGGCCATTGAATCAGAGCTGGGCGATGTGCTGTTTAGCTTGTGTAACCTGGCGTCGTTTTTAAAGCTTGATCCTGAGCAGGCCTTACGGGGCACGCTTAGACGGTTTCAAAGCCGGTTTAGCTTTGTGGAAACCAGGCTGGCTTTGCAAGGCAAGCAGCCTGCCGAGTCCACCCTTGCGGAAATGGACGCCTTGTGGGAGTGGGCTAAGCAAAAAGAGCGGGTGCGAGTCTGGGGCTTAACCGGTGGGATTGGTTCCGGGAAATCGACGGTTGCCAGAGGGTTGCAAGAGCAAGCGGCAGCAGGAGACGGCGGAAGAGACGGCACCGCCATGGCTGTGTCGGTCGCTGTGATTGATGCTGACGCGCTGGCCGCTGATTTGCGAGAGCGTCCAGGGCCCACACGGGACGCTATTTTAGCGCGTTTTCAGACTACCGAGCCAGAAGCTTTAAGAGCGCTGGTGTTTTTGCCGGGGCTTGAGGGCGCACAAAATCGCCAAGCACTTGAGGCCATTTTGCACCCGGCCATTCGGGCCGCAACTGAAGAGCGCATCACCGAGCTTGCGGCCACCCATCAGATGATCTTGTACGAGGCCAGTCAGCTGGTGGAGACTGCCCAGTTTGCAGCTTTCCAAGGCCTGATCGTGGTGACTGCCACGCCTGAGGTGCGAGCGCAGCGGGTGCAAGCGCGAAGCCTCCAGACGCAAAAGCCTTTGACGGAGGCGATGGTTGCGCAGATCTTTCAAGCGCAACTCTCCGACGAGCAGCGCGTCAAGCATGCCACGTTGGTGATTGATAATTCGGGCTCTTTAGCCGAGTTGCGGCAAAAAATTGACACCGAACTCTGGCCTCGGCTGAAGGCCTGACCTTCGAAACCAGAGGCGTTTGTTGGGAAGCGCTGACGTCGGTGAGCGATGGGGGGCTTACCGGACGGGGAGACTGGGAGCAGTCAGCTCACTTCTGAGGTTCGTGAGATCAAGCGGCGTTTCTTCAAAGCCCCGCTGGTATTCGCTAGCTAGGTCGGCTGCGACAAAATCAAAGGTGGTGCCTAGCGGGGTTCTGGGCGCATAGACGGTGAGCTGGACGGGGAGGTGGGTGATTGGGCTGACAGGATTGGCCACCGTGCTTAAGATAGCGCCTAGGAAGACTTTTTGCGATAAAATATCCAGCGAGCGCATAAGCAGCACCGGGATCGCTTTGACCGTTTGAAACCCTTGCGGCATGGTGAAATTATCGCCAGGAATGGGGGTGAGGGGCAGGCACAAGACCACCGTCAAGTCGGTTGCGCCGTCCAAAATCGCCTGCTCAATGGGTGTGTTATCAATTAAGCCGCCATCGACGTACCATTGTTGGCCAATTTTTCTGGGCACCACTAAGCCCGGGACGGAGGCGCTGGCAATCACTTGATCAATGAACGGCTGGGCTAGCCCCTGGTAGCTGGTAAAAGTGGTCAACCCGGTGTTGAGATGGGTGGAGACCACCGTGGGGAGCAAGGCCGGTTTTTGGCCATCTTTTAACTCGTGGGTCAGGGCTGCTTCTAGCGGATCTAAGGTGTAAAGCCCGCCTTGTAGAATGCCTGCCACGAAGTGCGGGGTCAGGACTTGCGAGCGCCTGCGAACGGATTTCCAGAAATCACTGACAAACTGGGCGCCTTTGAAGGCATAACCCGCTGCGTTGAAGGCTCCCACCGAAGTGCCATACACCTGCTCAAAAGGCTCAGCTAAACCGGCTTGCACCGCGTTATCAAGCTGTTGGATGACCCCTGCCTCATAGCTTCCTTTGGTGCCACCTCCGCTCAGAATCAGCACCTTTTTGGCGAGCACCACCGGCGCAAAGCTCAAGTGCGCGGCTAAGCACAGCAGCAAGGCGCGGGAGAACCACGAAGCGCGAGCGGAGGCACGAGGGAAGGGTGATAACGCGGTGTGAAGGGGGTTTGCCTGGAGTAGGGCTGGGGTCAGGAAATAGGGTGTCATGGCGGGGGGGGGTTCCTTTTGAGGGTGGGGTGGGGTTTGGCGTGGGGGTGAATGTCGTCGTCAGGCAGGTCCTTTTGCACGTCAAGTGGTCCTGGGGGAAGAAGAGGGTAAGCGCTTGGATCCCAGGCGTAAAAAAATAATCTTTTCGGGGCGTCGTCGTTTAGGCAGCCTAGGCTGGATGGAGGTCTTCCAAGGGTTAGCTCAGGCGCAAGAGGGTCGTAGAGAGGCAGGCAGGGGTATCTTGCGAAAAACGTGTCGCGGTCTTTACGATTTTTTTTCGCAAGGTCGCTCTTTAGGCTAACTCAAAAAAAATTAAAAATCATATATAAATTTTATAATTTTTTAACTTTAACCTCTCAGGATGTCTCATTCAGGATCTCTGTGTCGTGATTTTTTTTCTCTCAAGCTCCGGGTCAATGCTTTTCCCCTTGCTGTAGGTGTTTGTTTTAACCGCAGAGGACTGTAAGCAAGCTTGTCAGTCAGTGAGCGTCGGCAGTTGGCTTCAGTCTGGAAGGGTGAGTCAAAAAAATGACACCACACGGAGCGCCAAAGGCTTGCGGCAGAGAGGGGATGAGTTTTTAGGATAATTTTCTGATTTTTTTTAAAAAATTGAGGAAAATAAAAAAATAAAATTTTTTTTTATAATAGTGTTAAAGTTATAAATAGATAAAAATTAAAAAATTGATCAGCCAAAAAAGTGCTGTGTGCTTTTTTTCGCGCCTTAATCGTTTAATTTTTTTTAGGATCCGCATAAAATTCCTAACCCAAGAAAGGTTGTAACAACATGAATCATCGTAAGTACTATCCCCTCTTAATCGGCCTCACCGTACTCCTGGAGTGCGTGAGTTGCGCCAAAGAAGCCTCAACCAAATCGTCAAGCGGTAAAGTCTCCGTTAATCTGGTAAACTTGAAGACCTCAACGGGTGCTGCGCAGATTACCCGCCAGGCTAAGCCCCCCTCCTTTTCTGAGGGTCTTTTTCAAGCTTATTTTAATCCCCTGGCTGCAAGTGGCGGTATGTCAGTGGGCACCAATATGGACTCCCAGCTAACGTCCCTGCAATATGCGTTTAATGAGATTCAGCTTTGTAAAGATGTGATCACCACGGGTTCGTTTGGGTTTTCAGCAGAAAAAGATTGTCTGACAGCTTACTCCAATCCTCTGATAAGCTCGTCGGATGAAACCATCACAGCAAGTGAGTTTGCGAGCAAGTATGTCGGGACCACCTCGATTTTTGACTTGATGAGCGCCACCGATCAGACCCGGCTGGCATCCTCAAGTATTTCCTTAGAGCCCGTTTCGCAAACCCCGAATATCATAGTTTAGCTAAAATGACGCAAGCGCAGGCTAAAAATGTCATTGCCCGATAGACCTCGGGGCGGTGA
>JAYTHP010000068.1:0-5122 GCA_043732485.1 Oligoflexia bacterium | reverse complement strand
AAAAAAGCTTCTGCGCTAAATCGAAAAATTTATTTGCACTCTTTCCTGCTAGATCAACAGAATTTAAGCTGGTTCGAACAAATAACTGATGGGCGCCTCGTAAGTAGAGGATTCGCTTTATATTGACGCCGCCCGGGATTTTTCGTCAAAAATTCAACCCACTCCGTAGAAAATGTGGTGAACAGTCACAATATTTTTATGGGACTTGTCCAGATCACCAGTCTGCAATGGCGGCCTAGTAACCCAGGCGGCACTTTGCCGTGTGCTTTAAATTATACGCCGACCCCGGTCCCTTCCGTCGCCTCTACGCCCTATTTAACCAACCTGATCATCTCGGGGAAAAATATCGCTTCCTCAGCTGCACCGCTCAGTGTGGAATTGACTTTTGTGGTGTCAATTGACGCTAGTCATCAAGTCATTGCTTGCTCAGCGGTCCCAACCATGAATAGGAAGACCATTTGCGCCCAAGCTGGAGCTTAATATTATCCTACCTCAGATAACATCCCCGCTTATTATGGACTTATCGTCACCACTAGTGGGAGTGGCAGTGCCAAATCAGGCCTTTGCTCCCAGTCCGGTGGCACCCAAACCACTACGCCTGCTGGTTCTTGGTACTGCGTGATTCCTGGCACTATTTGTCCAGGCGGGCTTTCTCCCACGGGAATGAGTTCAGCCAGCAGTCAGACTTGCACTGGCAACGACGGTCCTAACCTCAACTGCAACAATCGACCAACAACTCCTTACGAGCCCTCTTACTTCAAGGTGGAACCCACCAGTGCGCAGTCGGTGGGTTGGGATTTTAGTCGACCCCTTGATTCGTCTTTATCAAACCGTATCTATTACTCAGCTTACTGTGGCTTCCATATATGCCAACCTGGTAATAGCTCGACAGTCTGCGGCCCGACTTCGCCACCTCCGGCATCGGCTACTCTCAGCTGTCCACCGGTGGTGACCAGTGTGGGATGTTTTTGACCCATAACCCCCTCAGGTGCGGTTCGGGCTCTTGATTGAGAATCGATTGCAGTAAGAAACTAGCAGGACGCTATCATGCTCCCTCCTCAGTCATTATTCCCGAGCAATCTCAGCTCCAAGTTTTTTCAGCTTTAACTCCATCTTATCGTAACCCCGCTCGAGGTGATAAATCTCGCTGAGCGTCGTCTCGCCCTCGGCAGCCAGTCCGGCAATGATCAAGCTAGCACTGGCTCGCAAATCACTGGCCGTCACGGCTGCGCCTTGTAGCCGCTCTTTGCCGCGCACCCGCACCGCGTTGCCGTGAATCGATAGATCAGCCCCCATCCTAGCCAGCTCAGCGACATGCATGAAGCGGTTTTCAAAGATGGTCTCCGTCATCAATGACACTCCTTCGGAGCGACTCATCAGCGCCATAAACTGGGCCTGCAAATCAGTCGGAAACCCCGGAAACGGCAAAGTGGTAATGTCCACCGCCTGTGGCCTGGCAGTTGCTCGTAGTCCGACCCACTGATCCCCACACGTCAGCCTAGCACCTGCCGCTTCCAGCTTCGCAAGCACCGACTCGAGCAACAGCGGGTCAATGCCCTCCACCCTCACGTCTCCTTGCGTCATGAAGGCCGCCATGAGAAAAGTCCCAGCCTCAATGCGGTCCCCCAGAATGGCATGACTGCAGCCTGTGAGGCTTTCTTTCCCTTGAATATGAATCACCGACGTCCCCGCGCCTGCAATGTGCGCACCCATCTTGCTTAGGACTTTTGCCAAATCGACCACTTCCGGTTCTTGCGCCGCGTTCTCCAGCACCGTCTCGCCGCGCGCAAGCGTTGCTGCCATCAACAGATTGACCGTCGCACCCACACTGGGAAAATCAAAGCTAATGCGATTGCCCCGCAGTCCCTTCCGGGCTGTGGCCAGAATATCCCCGCGCGCAAGCTCAATGGTCGCCCCAAGCTTTTCTAACCCGGTAAGATGAAGATTAATCGGTCTAGCGCCAATGGCGCAACCGCCAGGGAGGCTCACTTGCGCCTCACCAAAGCGAGCCAGCAGCGGCCCGAGCACGTAGACGGAAGCCCGCATACTTTTTACAAGGTCATAGGGAGCTTGATAAGTGCTGATATTGTTAGCCTGCAAGCTGACTTGGTTGCTCTCTCGCAAAAAACTGCCTTGCACCCCAAGGAAAGCCAGCAGCTGCATGGCGTGCTCAATGTCGTGTAAGTCCGGCACCCGCTGAAACGAGCAACGCTCCTCAGTCAGCAGGCTTGCAATCAAGATGGGGAGTGCCGCGTTTTTTGCCCCACTCACTTGCACCACGCCTTTGAGTGGCTGACCGCCACGCATGCGCATCACCCCGCCGCCACTCGCAAAACGATCGATAACCCCTCCGCCCGCTTTCTTGGCAAGCGTCTGCAGGTAGGACGGTAGCGGTGTCGTCTCGTCGAAGGTAGCCAAGCTATCAGCACGGTCCACGCAGTGCCGCGTGGAAGAGGAAGTGGCGGTTGTGGTCTCACGGGTGGTCTGCTGTTGCTCGCTAGTCATCTGCTCGCTAGTCATCTTGGCACGGTGCTCCTCTGTTTGATTGACTGACCCTTTGTTGAACTTTGTTTCACCCGCCCGCGCGCTCATCACTCTTTGGCGAGGGTAGGAGCAAGAGCGCAAGACCAGACAGTGACACCGCCCTCAGGTCGTCTAGCTCTTCTCTGGATCAAGCCGGGGTTTCTTCCCGGCCCAGCTTTATCCCCGGCGCTTTCACTCTTTCTGTCTCTCTCCTGAAGACTCAGCTCCTCGCTCCTGGTAGTTTGCGCAAGCCTTGGGCCTAGTGATGAGCGCTTTTAGTCTCCGATTTCTTTTTGCACCACCATCACCCGCAGCCACTGGTTCAGATCACGAAAAAACTGCAAACTCGCTTGCTGCCATGCCTCGCCCGCAAAGCAACCTGCAATCTCAGAGGCGCGCTCAGGCGGAATTTCGAGAAAAACAAAACCTCCAGGCTTCAAAAGGTCTGCACCCTGCTCAGCAATAGCTTGATAAAAAGCCAAGGCTTGCCCATTTTCTGGAAACAAAGCCTGATGCGGCTCCCAAGCGATCACCTCCGCGTGCGCCTCGTTCTTTTGCAAATAGGGGGGATTACTGATGATAAAATCAGAAAGCCAAGGACTGCTGCTCCGACTTGCATTCTCAGCATCCATCATCTCGGACCCAACTTCAAGCCCAAGCGCCTGCCAAAAGACCTCAGACCAAGGCGTTCCCGTCCCCTTACCGCTCCCCGCCGGGTCGCTGGGAGCAAGGATCAGCCGCAGGCGCCCGTAGTCCTGGATAACCACTCTCGGCTCATTCCCTTTTTTTTGACCGTGACTGAGACAGCGACTGAAATGCTGACTAAGGGTCGTCGGTCCAAGGCTTCTCCGTCCCGCTTGTTTGTTCTCGGCTATTGGGTCTGCTTTTGCCGCGTCTTTTTCTTCGTTCTTTGCTTTGGTAGTATCCGAGCCAGGCGGTAAAGACAACGCTTCATCCGCTAGAACACGAGTAACGCTCGGTGAAGCAGTTGCCGCCTCCGCCGCCCAATGCAAGCTGAGGCCTGGCACTCCGAGCAGCGATGCCGCATTGATCTGCGCGTAACCCAAGGCCTGCGGACTGACGTCGCTTGCCAGCATCCTGAGCCCCTCAAACTCCAGCAACAGCTCAAGTGATAAAATCCCGCTGCCCACTCCTAGCTCAAGCCCCCGGAAAGCAGACCGGTCGGCTTGCGCAGTCGCAGCCTGTTGTTGCTGTTGTTGGCGTAAAACCGCTAGCGCCACCTCAAGCAAACACTCGGTCTCCGGGCGCGGCACCAAGACGCCTTCGCCCACTTGATAGGCATGCCCAAAAAACCCTTGAATCCCCGTGAGATGTTGCAGTAAGTGACTGCCAGAGGCGCGCGCTAACGCCTGGTCTTCTAAAAGCTCCGTGAAGACCTGCCACTCACTGTCAAGCCACTGATCATGAGACTGCTTAGGCGACTGCAGCGACGGAGACAACAACTCAAAGCGACTGGTCGGCCAGACCCCCCGCATGCGCCGCAGCGCGCCTGACACCAATTGCTCGGCCTCACTGATCGCCCCAGACGAGAGCGACGACCCGTCGTCAGCCCTCACCAGAATAGCGGAAGGGCTGCAAAGGGTGGCGGTGGTATTATGAGAAGGAAGGGGGTCGTCTTGATAAGGCACTGGCTGAGGAGCGTGCACGCGTTCTTGCAGTCGCAAGGCGAGTCGCCTTACGAGGGGCTGGAGGGACCTCAAAGCCTAGCTTTCCCCAAGACCGTGGGCTTTTAAAGCTTCCATCTGGTAATGGGCGCTCAGTCCCGTGAGCAGTTCATCAATCTTGCCTTCCATCACGTCAGCTAACTGATACAGCGTCAAACCAATGCGGTGATCGGTCAGTCGCCCTTGAGGGAAATTATAGGTCCTAATCCGCTCGCTGCGATCGCCCGTGCCCACCTGCGATCGCCTCGCAGCCGAGTGCGACAGTGCCGCAGCCTCCACCGCTTGATCCAAAAGTCTGGAGCGCAAGATCTTCATCGCCCGGTCTTTGTTCTTATGCTGCGAGCGCTCGTCTTGACACACCACCACTAACCCCGAGGGCAGATGGGTAATGCGCACCGCCGAGTCCGTGGTATTCACCCCCTGCCCGCCAGCACCGCCTGAGCGAAACACATCAATTCTTAAGTCAGTCGGCTGCACCGTGACATCGACCTCTTCCGCCTCAGGCATCACCGCCACCGTGACGGTTGAGGTGTGGACGCGGCCTTGCGCTTCAGTCGTGGGCACCCGCTGCACCCGGTGCACCCCCGCCTCCCACTTTAAGCGACTAAACACCCGGTCACCTTGAATCTCAGCAATGATCTCCTTAAAGCCCCCCAAACCGGTGGCATTCAAGGAGAGTACCTCCACCCGCCACCCTTGACGCTCGCAATAGCGCTGATACAAACGAAACAGTTCACCCACAAACAAAGCCGCCTCGTCACCGCCTGCGCCTGCGCGCACTTCGAAAATAACGTTTTTCTCGTCATTGGGATCCACCGGCAGGAGTAAAACCTGCAGGCGCTTCTTAATCCGTTCCAGCTCGCCTTCAAGCTCGCCCAACTCGTCGCGAGCCATTTGGGCAATCTCAGCGTCGT
>JAYTHP010000067.1:0-1456 GCA_043732485.1 Oligoflexia bacterium | reverse complement strand
GGGGGAGCTTCGATTTCTTGGGAGCTGAAAAAGCTCGGCGGTGACTGGCGCGGTGAAGGAAGGGGCGTGTCATGGGAGCGCCGGGAAAAGCATTGACGAACGGCTTGGCTTGGGCGATGGTAAGGCTTTTCGAGGGCTCTAGTCGATTCTGGAGGCCCTGGCCAGCAGGGCTTAGTGCCCTTGCAATCGCCTGTTCCCTAATGCCCCAACTTACCTGCTTCGGAGATGACTTACCTGTATGGCTAGCACTTTTCTTGCTCTGGATTTTGAAACCGCCAACCCCAAAAGAGATAGTGCCTGTGCGGTGGGGTTAGTCCGGGTGGAGAACCAGAAAATCGTGCACCAGGCGGTTTATTTGATTCGGCCGCCGTATGCTGATTTTGCTTTTACTTACATTCATGGAATTAGTTACCGCGATGTTCTGTTGGAGCCTACCTTTCAAGAGTTATGGGAGAAGATTCGTCCTCTGTTTGAGGGGGTTGACTTTTTAGCGGCCCATAATGCTAAGTTTGATGCCAGTGTCTTGCGAGCCTGTTGCCGGAGATACCAAATCCCTTTTCCGACCTTACCTTTTCAATGCACCGTGCAGATGGCCCGCGCTCAGTGGAGGATTTTTCCGACGAAGCTGCCGGATGTCTGCAAGTACCTGAACATTTCACTCCAGCATCATGAAGCGTTGTCCGATGCGCTTGCTTGCGCAAGAATCGTCATGGCCGCTCACCTGGAGCAAGCGCCGGTGCGGGAGCAGGTCGCACGGGCAACGCGACCGAAGTTAGCCGCACTTTAGCTGGCGGCTTTTACGGGAGGCAGGATGGATGGATGGATGGATGGATGGATGGATGGATGGATGGATGGATGGATGGATGGATGGATGGATGGGGGGCGCGTGTTTTGGGTGCCTTCCTGAGAGGGGGAGTGGGTCAGAAAGCAACCGGGCGAGCGGGCTTTTGACGAAACTGAGTTTAAGTAAAGCTTAGATAAAGCGGAGATGAAGCGAAAATGCGATGGTGCTCGGGTTGCTGTGGAGGAGGCTTTGGAGCTTCAAATCCCCCGCCGGCCTGCCTACGGCTCACTCGAAAAAACCTTTTTTTTGAGGGGTGGGTGGTGAAGGGCACCCCACCAAGCTATCGGCATTGTCTCATAGCGCCCGTTGCCTGCTCGATCAGATCGTTTCTCGTCATTCGCTTTGCAAGCTCTACAGCTAGGTAACAGGACTTAAGAGGATTTCTGCTAGCTTTCGCTGAATTCATCAGCGCACGACATTGGGTCGGTCGATCCCCTGCTTGCTCAGCCGCCCAAGCCGCACGTTCATAGTTGGCCTGGGAATCGACCTTGTGCTCACCTGGGGCGATTGCAATTCTTAAGGCATGATCATAATTGAATTCAGGGCGCACTTTGGCATTGCCAAGACCCATGAAGGGCTGCAGTTGGAGTAATGGCTTTTCTAAGGATCGTC
>JAYTHP010000066.1:0-1460 GCA_043732485.1 Oligoflexia bacterium | reverse complement strand
CGAGCCGCGCCCGCCTCAGCAAGCCTTGGGGGTCGTGGCGTTACTTCTGCTTCAGGGCCAGCTTGAGCACGAAGCGGGCATTTTGCGAGCCCCAGTCGTAATAAAACTTGCCCTGATGCGCCTCAACGATCGATTTTGCCAAACTCAGCCCTAATCTAGCCCCTTTGCCGGGCGCTTTGGTGGCAAAAAAAGGCTTCATCAGCTGTTCTATTGGTTGGGGACCAATTCCCGGACCGCTATCCGGGACACTGAGCACGACTCGGCCGTCAGCGGGCGTGACAGCAGACTGAATCCATTTTTGTGTTAGCGGCTCAACCGCGTCATAGGTGTTATTGAGCAAATTGAGAAAAACTTGCTGAATTTCCGCGGAGCGGCGCTCCAGCATCAGCTCCTCAGGCACCTCGACTTTCTCAAGCTGGATGCCATGGCGCTGAAAACAATTCATGCACAGCGCAAAGACATGATCCACTAAAGTGTGTAGCGGCACCGCACTTAACGCTTCCACGCCGTGACTAGCGCGAGAAAATGAACGTAGGCCATTGATAACCTAACTAATTCTTTGCGAAGACTGAAAAATATTACACTTCCTCAAACAAACTTCTCGTCGGAGTGCCGACTCCCCCTCCTCGCTCGATTTTTCGCACCTTGGCCTCAATGATAGCAAGCGAGTTATTCACTTCGTGCGCCACCCCGCCTGCCATCTCCCCTAAACCGGCCATTTTCACAGCCTGCAGTAGGACCTTCTGCCGCAAGCCGTCTTGCTGCAAAAGCGCTGTTCTTTCGAGAGCAGGCTCACGCTCCCGACGGAGCCCATGTTTCAGCTCCTACTGAGCGATCACTTGCCTCGCTAAGGCCTGCAACGACTTGAGTTGCCCTGGCTCAGGCGGGAGTAAGCGCGGCCTCGTATCCAGCACGCACAAGTGACCCACCGTAAGCCCTGCGGGTGTCACACCTGCATAAAAGCGCTACTGCTGCGGACCCATCACCCCTGGTAGGTGGCTAAAGCGCGCGTCTTGGCTGGCATCCAAAACTACCAGATCTTCCTGAGCTTGCATCCCTTGGCCACAAAAAAAATCCTCTCGGGCGATTTTAGTAGGCTCCCAACCCACTTTGGCCGGCAGCTAGATTCGCGTCTCCTCCACCACACTGATCAACGCCGTCTGAGTTTGGAAGTAAGCTGCCCATATAACCCTGTTTCGGAAGAATCGATTTTATAGCCTCCTAGCAGCACCCAAGAGTGCGAAGGAGGACAAGATGAAAAGACAAGCGAAAGCAGTAAAATTAACCAGCCAAGAAATTGCTCTGCAAAAAAAGGTGTTTGCGTTTCAGTCAACCATCAGCCCCGCTAAGAAAATGACTTATCCGGAGTCGTTCCATGATGAGGTCAAAGCGCTAGTGAATACGGGTGTGTCGCTGGCCAGGCTGGCTAAAATCATGAAGATCTCCAACAAGACGCTTCG
>JAYTHP010000065.1:0-5181 GCA_043732485.1 Oligoflexia bacterium | reverse complement strand
CCTGGAGTCTCTTAGTGGGGTTTTTAGGGGCCAGGATCTTGTTTGTGCTGACGCGCTGGGAGGATTTTGCTGCGCACCCGGCAGAGATCTTTAAGGTGTGGCGCGGTGGGCTGGTGTTTTTAGGCGGCCCGCTGGTGGTGATTCCTTTTATCGTGAGCTATTGCAAACGGTATCGCTTGCCGCTTGCGAAGATTTTAGATATTTTTACTCCGGGCCTGGTTTTAGGTCATGCCATGGGTCGTTTGGGTTGTTTGGCAGCCGGGTGTTGTTACGGTAAGCCCACCGGCTCTGATTTTTTTGGCATCAGGCTCTACGCCGACACGGTTGAGCCCCATTTGCAAGGGGTGTTGTTACATCCTACCCAGATTTACGAATCTTTGGCGCTTTTGGGCTTGTTTGCTTTCTTATTGCGGGTTTTTCGCAGGAAAAGCTGGGATGGGCAAGTGGCGCTGAGTTATCTCTTACTTTATCCGGTGATTCGCTTCGTGATAGAGTTATTTCGGGGGGATCAGGAGCGTGGGTTCGTGATTCCAGGGGTTTTATCGACGAGCCAGTTTTTATCGCTGATGATCTTTTTGGCTGGAGTGGGATGGGCTGTTTGGCTTAGGCAACGGGGGATGCGTCTTGAATTTAAGAAATTTCCAGGAACTGTTTGAGATTGCCTGGCTGGGTCTCAGTTTTTTATTAGGCTCGCTTTCGCTCAACTTCTTTTGGGGGGGTGGCAAGGGCTATCCACTCACCGGTCGGTTGTTTGATGTCTTAAAAGGAGCGCTTGCGGTTGTTTTCGCCTTACCGGTGATGCGACACTTTTTACTCGACGCCTTGATGATTGCCCCCCTTGAGGTGCAAACTCCCACCCCTTGGACTATTTGGATGGCGGGGCTGTTTGTGATTCTGGGAGATTGCTTTTCCCCTTGGAAAAAAGCGCAAGGAGCGCAAGGATTTGCGCCGTTTGTCGGGGCGTTTGCGGTCTTAGCGCCGCAAGCGTCAATCGCCGGGCTGTTAGCCTTGGGTTTGCTGACGTCGCTAGGCAAGCCGCCGGTGGTGGCGAGGCTTGCCACCGTCTCTTTCAGTTTAATCATCGAGCTAGTGTTGCACCCACTGCTGGCGCCTGAGTTATGGGTCGGGGTGATTACTTTCTTTGTCATTTTGGCGCAAAACGAAAAAGAAATGGACCTGTTGCTTGAGGAGATTTAAGCGACCGCTCGCCTGGCTCACGCTTGTGGGAGTGTCAGTGGTGGGGGTTAGCCTGGCAGGCTTGCGGCTGCAGCGGGCTGGGTTTGAGTCAAACATACGCCTTTCTGACCAGCATCAAGCTCAGCAGCCACTTTTTTTGCCCAGACGGATTGTAACTCTGACGCCCGCGCTCGGTGAACTGGTGGCTGATTTGCTGAGTGTGAATTTAGATCGCATCGTGGGAGTGAGTGAGGGGTCAGATTTTCCTCCCCAGTTACTGAAAAAACCCTCAGTGGGGCCCTTTCCGAAGGTCAATCTCGAGCAGGTGGCGGCGCTGGCGCCTGATTTGGTGCTGGCTTCGCAAGATGGCAATTCCCGTGACCAGGTGGCGCATTTGCGGGAGTTGGGGTTGCGGGTGGAAGTGATTGTAACGGGCAGTTTTCAAGACATTGCCCAATCCTTTGAGCAGGTGGGTGAGTGGGTGGGCGAGGAGCGCGCCGGCAAGCAGCTTGCTGAGGGCTTTTTACGTGATTTAGAAGGCGTGCGCATCCGTAATGCCTCAAGGCCTGGACCGAAGCAAAAAGTGTTACTGCAACTAGGCGATCATCCGCTCGTGGTGGTGGGGAGTCGTTGTTTTCTCGATGCCATTTTGCAATTGCTGCAAGTGGAGAATGTGTTTGGCCAGGCGAGCCTCTCTTACCCCAGGCCGTCGCTTGAAGAAGTGCTGGCCTTAGATCCGGAAACCGTGGTGGTGTTAGGCATGGGGGAGGAGTCGGGTTTGAATCGACGTCAGGCCAGCAAGGTGAGTCAAGAAGTGGCTGCCAGACGCTGGGCCAGCAGCTGGCAGCGCTGGTCGCAGCTGCGGGCGGTGCGGCAACACCGGATTTTTTTCCTCTCAAGCGACGCACTCTTACGACCAACCTTGCGCTTGCTTGAGGGTCTCCAGGATCTAGAAAGGGTGTTTTATGAGTCTCAGCGGGGTTGAAGGGCAGGAGAAGAAGGGGGGTAGTCTGCGCTGGGTGCTGCGGCCTAAGAGCGTGTTGCAGCTTTACGTGCTTGCCGTGCTGTTACTGCTTGCCTTGATGGGGTTAGGGTTTTGGGTCGGTGCGGTGGATGATTTGTCGCTGCCATTGAAATGGCAATTGCGCTTCCCACGGGTGATGATGGCCGCGCTGATTGGCGCTGGTTTGTCGGTGGCTGGGGCCACGCTTCAGGCGCTTTTTGCCAATCCTTTGTGTGAGCCTTATACCTTAGGCATTGCTTCAGGCGCAAGCCTGGGGGCGGTGATTGGCTTTTCCCTGGGCTTTCAGTGGGGAGATTGGGGTTGGACGCTGACTTCATGGAGTGGGTCCTTGCTGTTTGCGCTGATTTTGAGTGGGATTGCGTTGAGGCCTCGCAGCTCGCAGTTTCTTTTGCTGTGGGTGGGCGTGCTGTTGGGGTTTTTAGGCAATAGCTTGGTGGCTTTGTGGATCGCGCTGTTTGATCGGCAAGGAATGGGTGGGGTTTTGATCTGGTTGTTTGGTGATTTGTCAGCGGCGCGGATGCCAGAAGTCGGCTGGATGGCCTGCGCGGTGCTAGGCTTGATCGTCTGGATTGCTAGTTCACAGCGGCAGTTAGATGGCTTGCTGCTCGGAGAAGAAGAGGCGCGTTCGGTGGGAATTGACGTCAGAGCAGTGCGGACCCGGTTGATTGCCTTGACCTCGCTTTTGGTGGCGGTTTGTGTCAGCGCTTGCGGGATGATTGGTTTTGTAGGCTTAGTCGTGCCGCATGCGGTGCGGCAAATGGTCGGATCCTTGCACCGGCACTTGATCCCGCTCGTGGCACTGTTTGGCGCTAGCGCCCTGCTAGCTTCGGATCTTTTAGCTCGCGTGCTGGTGCGTCCCCAAGAGTTGCCAGTCGGGGTGGTGACCTCTTTGCTCGGGGCGCCGCTGTTTGCAGCCATCCTTTTTTCGGGGCATAGGAGCGAGAGCAGTCCAGTGGTGCGGCGTGTCTGAGTTGCGCACCTTGTGGGGTGTCTATGATCTCGGTTACCGCAGACCAGGGAAACCAAAGACCGTCTTTCAGAATCTCACGCTCGAGCTGCATCCCTTCGAGACCGTGGCCTTAATCGGTCCCAACGGTTGCGGTAAGTCGACTTTCTTGAAGCTCATGGCCGGGCTCCTTCCTTGGAGCAGCGCCACCTGTCTTGGGCAAGTCTTGTACCGGGGGTCGTTTTTTCCGAGCCTTGAGCCTCGTAAAAAAGCCCAACTCATTGCCTACGTCGGGTCCTCGTTGCAGGTGTCTTTTCCCCTCACGGCCTGGGAAGCGGTCACGTTAGGGGGATTTTCGCGCTTTCGGGAAACCCAGCGCGCGAAGCAAGCGGCGATTCAAGCGGCCATGGAAAAAGCCCATTGCTGGGACTTGCAAGCCGCACGCCTTGAGGAGCTGAGCAGCGGCGAGCGGCAGCGGGTGCAATTGGCGCGGGCGTTTTTCCAAAACCCCAAGATCCTGCTTTTAGATGAGTCACTCTCGCAGCTCGATCTCTCGCATCAAGCGCTGCTGCAAGACGCGCTCCAGCACTGGACTGCACAAGGGGGGAGCTTGATGCTGGTGTCGCATGATCTTAATTTTGCAGCCAAACTGGCGCAACGCCTGGTGTTCATGAAGCAGGGCGCGTTTTGTTTTTCAGGCTCAACGCGCGAGGGCATGACGACCGAGAAACTCGCCTTGTTGTACCCTCAGGTGTCGCATTCCCTAGTGCTGGCTCCTCATCCTGTCACCGGCGTACCGATGCTCTGGACCTAAGGAAGCGAGAGAAGGCGGCGGAGTGATCTGAGGGCGCTCACTTCCCTTACTATGATCTACGGTAGTAATCGCGGCGGGAAAAAAGCTTTTCAATCCAGCAATACAAGACGATGAACAGGTAGCGTGAGCCCATTTCCTTGATCTTTAGCTTAGAAACCCCCGACTTGCGGTTGACCCAAGAATTAGGGACCACCGAATAGCGATAGCCACGAATGATCGCTTTTAACGGCAGCTCGACCGTAAGATTAAAGTGGTGACTGAGCAGCGGCTGCAAACCCACAATCACGTGCTTGCGGTAAAGCTTAAAAGCATTGGTCACGTCGTTATAGCGCAAACCAAAAAGGATCTGAATAAAGAGATTGGCGCTACGATTGAGCAGCAGCTTGAAGTAGGGGTAATCCACCACCCGTGAATTTTTCATGAACCTGGAGCCAAAAACACAATCGACTTTGTCGATCTGCAAGGTGCGAAAAAAACGAATCAGGTCTTCCGGGCTATCGGAGGCATCGGCCATGTAAATGGCCACCGCGTCGCCTTGAAACGACTCTAATCCCTTGCGCACGGCAAAACCAAAGCCATTGGGGGGAGTGTTGTCCACCACCCGGAGGCTTAAGACTTGTTTTAAGCCCGCTAAAATCGCAGCCGTTTGATCGGTGGAGTGATCGTTGACCACCACAATTTCGTGATCAATCTCGTGCTCGTTTAAAGCAGCGTAGAGCCCTAAGACCGTTTGCTCGATGCAGCCTTCTTCATTATGGGCGGGAATCACCACTGATAATTTCATATTTTGGAACCTGGATTCCTGGCTTGGGTTGCAGCTAGGATTTCTTCTAAGATCAGTTTCGTGTCATAGCGATACTGCCATCCCGGATAATCCTGCTGAAACTTTCTCACATCACTAATCCACCACATGTGATCACCCGAGCGAGCCTGCGGGGAAAGCGAGTAACTAAGGGTGGAGCCGGTCATGGCATCTAGCGCATGGATGGCTTCCAGCATCGAGCAGTTACTCTGCCTGGATCCCCCCAGGTTGTAGACGGCAGCGGGCTTAGGGTCTTGAAAATAGTACCAAAAGGCGTTCACTAAGTCATAGGCGTGGATGTTGTCGCGTACCTGTTTGCCCTTGTAACCGTAAATAGTATAAGGCTTTTTCAAAACCGCGCACTTGACTAAGTAAGCTAAAAAGCCATGCAATTCTGCGCCAGAATGGGCAGGCCCCGT
>JAYTHP010000064.1:0-5248 GCA_043732485.1 Oligoflexia bacterium | reverse complement strand
ATTCCAGTTAGGGATGTAATCAGGGAAAAAGTTATCAAGCGCTTGACAGGTCAGTGGGTTGATTTGCTCAGATTGCAAGGTAGGGGTGTCGGGGATGTCAGTCGGTTTGCGATAGGTGAGGGAGCCTAGAAACAGTTTATTGAGATCAACGGTGGTAGCGTTTTCTTCGCGAAAGAGCCCTGCTGAGCAGCCGACGACGCTCCCTGCAAGGCAGCAGAGGGCCGCCGCCGAGAGGGTGGTGGTGAGCGGGATGGCGCCAATCATGCGTAGGAGGGTGGGTAGAGTATTGGTTTTTTGGTGGTCGATCATGCGGTGCTGCTCAGTTCTTGGATGGCTTTTGCCATGCGGGTAGAGGCGTTGAGGATCGCGGCGTTGATCCAGGCGTCCGTGGCTTCTTGCGAAAGCGGGGTGAGGTCACTGACTGGCGGGGGAAAAAGCGGGCTCAAGACCTTCAAGCGGACCGTGCCTTTTTGCAGTAAGTATTGGTCGGCTTGATAAAGCGCGCGAAAGGAGCCAGCCACCACGGGAACGAGCGGGATTTGCGCTTGTAAGGCTAAATGAAACGGTCCTCGCTTGAGCGGTAGCAGCGGCTCTAGGCTGCGGTTGCGGGTGCCTTCGGGAAAGACCCAAAGCGAGAGTTGGTGTTTTTTAATCTGGGCAACGGCGGCTTTCAGGCTTAGGACGGCTTGGGTGCGCTGGTTACGGCGAATTAAGAGATTTCCTGCCGCCATGAACAGCAAGCCAAACAGCGGGATCCAGGCCACTTCCCTGCGACCGATGATCACGGTTTTCTTAGGATACAAGACCGCAAAAATCGCCACTTCCCAGATGTTTTGGTGGTTCACGAGATAGACGCAGGGCTGGTGAGTGTCTAAGTGCTCCAGGCCTCCTGCCACTTGCGCCTGCCAACCCAAGATGAGGCGCATGCCGCGCGACAACACCTGGCCGTAGCTTTGGTTCAGGTTCCAGCTGCGCCAGTAGAGGGGGGACAAAGCCAAGAAAACTGCAGAGATGAACAAGACCCAAAAACTGAGGATGATGATTTTAAGGGTAAACGTCGCCCTCCTGATCATGAAGCCTGCCCTGGGTTGCGAGTGGGTTGGGGTGTCTGAGTGGGTGTTGGTTGACGGTGGTCCGTTTGCTCGAAGCTTGCTTGAAAAAGCAGCAAGCGCTGGCCCAAGGAAACGGCCGCAAGCGGTTCCACGAAGACCTCGAGGATTTGCCCTTTTTTTGGCGCTTGTACATTAAATTCCATCTTCATCGCTTCTAGCCGCATCAGTACTTCGCCTTGTTCGACGTGCTGCCGGCCTTGCACCAGCACCTCTCGCACCCGCCCGGGAAATTGTGCCAGCAACTCGGTGGCGTCATCGTTGGTGACGGCGGCGTGGGTTGCGCCGCCTCTCCCGCGTCTAGCAGGCTGATCCGCCTGCTTGGGGCTGAAAGCGCCAAAAAAGAGCTCACCGTCAAAGCTAACACTTAGAAACGAGTCTGCAGCCGCGAGGTAGGCGCGTACTCGCTTGCCTGCAGGCGATCGCCCAAGCCAGGCTCCACCCCCACTTTTTTGCCACCCCCAGTTGATGGGGCCAGCTGTTGCGCTTGGAGGGTCGCTTGCTGCAAGCAACAACTCAACGCCGTTGACTTGCCAGCGCCACGAGGCAGAAGCGGGGGAAGGGGACAGGGGAGCCGAGAGGGTAGAAGAAGCAGTCACAGCGTTGCTGCGCAACCACGGTGAGGGGGGCGTGAGGCTGCGAGACTCAGACAGCCAGCTTTTTTCGCGATGTTGCCTTGCCTCAAGCTGGTAGGCTTGCAGCAAGGCGTGGATGCCAGCAAGGCACTGGGCGTCAGGGAGCGCCTGAAACTCACTTAAGTGCGCTTCCAGGATTTCGGTGTGCACCTCGTTCATTTGCACCCAAGAGCGAGTCGTTAGGTGCTTGAGGTAAAGCTGGTTGCAATGCAAGCCCAAGAGCACGGTTTCTTGCAACGCAAACTGGAGCCTGCTTAAGCACTGCGGGCGACTCTCGGCTGTGACGATCAGCTTGGCTAGGAGCGAGTCATAGTGCGAGGACACCACTTCCCCTTCTTCAATCCCGCTTTCAATGCGAATGCCACAACCGGTAGGCCAGCGCAGTTGTGCGATGCGGCCGGGGGAGGGTGAAAACTGGGTTGCTGGGTTCTCAGCCAGTAAGCGGACTTCCAAGGCATGGCCGCGGGTGGCCGTGAGTTGCTGGAGCGGTGGATAGCCGTCTAGCGCCTGCTGGATTTGCAATTGCACCAAATCCACCCCGCAGACCTGCTCGGTCACGGGGTGTTCGACTTGCAGCCTGGTGTTCATTTCTAGGAAATAAAACTGACCGTCGCTGGGGTCAATCAGGAATTCCACGGTGCCTAAGCTCAGGTACTGGGTGAATTGCACCACTTTAAGGGCCGCAGCCAACAGTTTGTCCCGGGTCTCAGGCGCAAGACTGACGGCGGGTGCTTCCTCCCAGATTTTTTGATGCCGTCGTTGCAACGAGCACTCCCGCTCAAAAAAATGCACGCCCCCGCCGCGCCCATCGCCCCAGACTTGCACTTCGATGTGGCGAGGATGCTCAATCCACTTCTCAAAGTACAACTCGCCTGACTCACCAAAACCAGCGGCTGCTTCCCGCTTCACGCCTTCAATCGCTGCCTCAAGCTCACTCAGCCCGCCAATCCGTCTCAGTCCCTTGCCGCCGCCGCCGGTTGAGGATTTTAAGCCCAAGGGGAAGCCTAGGCCTTGCGCAGCCTCGCGCGCTTCGTGACCTGACGTGCTCTTAGACGCCTGGAGGGGCACCAAAACCCAAGGGCTTGTGGGGACCCCGGCTAAGGCTGCTTGTTGTTTGGCTTTGATTTTATCTCCACACAGCTCAATGCTCCGGGCTTGTGGACCAATCCAGCCTAAATCTGCGGCTTCTACCTCTTTAGCAAAGGTGGCACTTTCTGATAAAAATCCAATGCCTGGGTGAATCCACCCGGCTTGCGCCTGGTGGGCGGCACGAATTAGGGCCTTGCCGTCTAAGTAATCAGGCAGCGGGTGTAGATCGCCTGCCAAGAGCAAGGCGTGGCGTGAGTGCTCATCGTGAGGCGCCACCCCGCCTGCCACCGCAATCTGCAATTCCTGGCACGCCTGAAAAATACGGCAAGCTATTTCCCCGCGATTGGCAATAAAGATCTTTCTTGGCCTTGACTTGCCCATCAAGGGGTGACCTTGCGGTTTTTGGCGCGCTTTTTTGTCTTCTCGCGAGCAGCAGGCTCGGTTGCTGCTTGCCAGCGGGGTGCCCTTTTTTCGAGAAAAGCTGACACCCCTTCTTGGGCTTCCGGCATCACGCGGTTGCGAGCGAGTAACTCCGCCATAGCGGCAAACACGGGGGGGAGGAGGGGGGTGGGCGGGTCTTTTTTGGGGCTTTTGCCTGATTGTTTGCGGTCCGTCAGGCCTGGAGTAGAAGCAGCTGCGAGGGTTTGTAGCAAGGCTTTCGTCTGACGCAAGGCTTGGGGACCATTGTGCAGCAGTTGGGTTAGCCATCGCGCCGTCACTTGCGCGCTTTCTTGCGGGCTGGTGGTAACGTGATGGACCAGCCCTAGGGTCTGTGCCTCTTGCGCACTGAAGGGCTCGGCAGTGAGAAAAAAGCGCCTGGCTGCTGAAAAGCCGATTTTAGCTACCACCAGGGGAGCAATACATGCGGGAATCAGGCCTAAGCTCACCTCGCTAAAGCAAAAGGTGGTTGCGCTGACCGCCACCACTAAGTCACAGGCACTCACCAAGCCCAAGCCGCCTCCACGGACCGGGCCGTGCGCCTCGGCAATCAACACTTGAGGACAGGTTTGTATGAGGTGAAAAGCGGAAGCCAGATCGCGGGTTTGCGCTCGGTTGGCGCTTGGCGTCAGGGACTTAGCTTGCTGCATCCACCTGAGATCCCCCCCCGCACAAAACGAGGCGCCGTTGCCTCTCAGCACCACCACGCGCACAGAGGGTGTGGTCTGGAGGGTTTGAAAAACCTCAATGAT
Source organism: Oligoflexia bacterium (assembly GCA_043732485.1). GTDB lineage: Bacteria > Bdellovibrionota > UBA1018 > UBA1018 > UBA1018 > JAYTHP01. The sequence continues at coordinate 1,225 of JAYTHP010000064.1, read as the reverse complement.
TTCTTCGATCAGCTCCTGATGCAAGGCGTTGAAGGCTTCGGGGCGATGGAGTGTGATTTCGAGCGTCTCAGGACGCGGGGAGTGGAGTTGCAACCAGCGGCGGCGCTGAAGCAGGGGCAAGCGAGGGGAAGTGTTGGGGGCTGCTTGGGTGTGAGGTGAGGAGGTGGGTGCCAGGGGGGAGAGGAAGAAGGGGGAGTTTTTTTTATTTTTTTGAAAACCATCTTGCTTTTTTTGCTTTGCTGCCATTTTGCCTTTTTTCTCTCGCTCTTTGGTCCGTTCAAGCCTGCTTTTTCGGTATTTTCGCCTCAGTATTATGACCTCAGGACTATTAAGAACTTGACATTTTTTTGGGAGTGTGTCACAACACTTAGACTTAAAATCTACACCAGAGGAGACCCATATGAAAGATTCAATTAAACTCAATGAAATTTCTTACCGCACCAGTCACATCATTCGTGACGAGCGGCTTGCAAGAAGTTTAACGCAAATTCAGCTAGCTGAGGAGCTGGGGATTTCGCAATCGGCGCTTTCCAAGATCGAGAATCACACGATGATCCCGAATCTTTTGCCTTGGCTCAAGTTTTGTTCCACCTTTGAGTTGCCGGCCAACCTACCTGTCGACGAAAAGCTATACAAAGTCTGGTTGAAAGACAAGGACCGCGACAAGGAAAAGGCAAAAAAGCGCAGTGGCTCGTCGCCTGCCAAAATACGCCTGCAGCGCTCGACATTTTCTTGAATTGAGTGAGCAGGCTCGGTAGTTTGAGGGCATGGCATTAAGCTCGCAAATTCTGCTGCAATCTGAAGACTTTCAAAAAAACCAGCTCAAAAACTTGCAACTCGCAAGCGACCTGCAAGCGCGACTGGACCGTGTCCAGCTGGGCGGCGGAGCGCAAGCTCGAGCGCAGCATGAAAAAAGAGGAAAGCTCCTGGTGCGAGACCGCGTCTTGCTCTTGCTCGATAGCGAGTCCAGTTTCCTGGAGCTTTCTCCGCTTGCTGCCTGGGCTTGTTATGACGATGCCGTTCCGGGGGCCGGGTTAGTGACTGGAATTGGGAGGGTGCACGGGCGCGAAGTCATGGTGATTGCCAATGATGCCACGGTCAAAGGGGGGGCTTTCTTCCCGCTGACGGTGAAAAAGCACCTGCGCGCGCAGGAAATTGCTTTAGAAAATCACTTGCCTTGCGTGTATCTCGTTGATTCAGGGGGGGCTTTTTTACCCCTGCAGGC
>JAYTHP010000063.1:0-5266 GCA_043732485.1 Oligoflexia bacterium | reverse complement strand
CACTATAATCAGGTCTTTTCAACTGTTCACTTAATCAGAATCAGCTCTGGACAGGAGTTTCTAGCTGAAGTCTATGACTTTGGCGCAAGGTTCAAGTTAGACGCCCTGCTTACTTTGGCTGTCGACAGAGAGTGCTGCCCTTTTTAGAGGACTGGTTGTCTTAACTTTTTGTCTGAGATAATACCGAACCCAACCGTCAAAGCGATTCATTGCAAAACCACCCCCACAAAGGACGCCGCAAACCATGAAACCTCCCCCACGACGACCTGCGGCCGCCGCCGCCTACTTGTAGAGCATCCTAGACGAGCTTGCGTGCGCCAGCTCGGTGAGCCCCTCTCGTGAGTCCCCGTGAGTCCCTCTGATGCTCGCGAAACCCTCAAAACTGCTTTGGGTCTCAAAGAGGAGCTCACGCGTTGGCACCTTTTATGAGTTCTCGTAACTTGGATCCAAGACCCCGCAGGGTTTCAAGCCTAGCGCAGTCCTGGCGACTGATGGCTCTTTTATGCAGCAGCCTGCTGCTGAGCGCTTTCCAAGAGCCACTTGCCCAGCCGCTGCTCTTGGTGTTACTGAGGCTGGGTGATCCTAGCCTATCGAAACGCCTCTTAATAACGATGAGTCCCAAGGGTAATTTTTTAAAAATTTCCTTTGACCTGGTCTCTCTTGATCGACAAAGTAAAGCTATCCAGTCAACATGTGAGGTAACGTTTTTGGGGCTGCGCTTGAAGTCCTTGCAAAATTCGGGTCGTTCCTTTGCTTGAAAAGTGTTGGAAGAAGCTGCTCCCGCCTTCAGTCGAGGGTTGGTGGTCTGACTTAGGCTTTGGGTCATTGCTTTTGACGTTAAATGGCAGCAGGCCGTTGCTAGGATGAATGTCATGCGATTCAGTTCCTGGCTAGAAGATCGACCCTTGGAGGTAGCGGGGTCCAGAGGAGCCAAAAACAATACCCGACTCAATGAGTAAAAAATTGACCCCTTTCTGCACGGCTCCCTCGAGGGAGCGCTTTAATCCGCCCTTTTCGACAGATGAGTAGGGAAGGGCGGCGGCGAGGAGCAGTCGCGAGCAGTCAAGAGTATGAAAGAGAAGTGGAGAGTGCAGCGTGTCGCTTGATTTTCGTCATTTAAACCCGGGCCAGCAACAAGCCGTGTTGCATGGCTCAGGTCCGCTTCTCATCTTAGCTGGCGCAGGCAGTGGCAAGACCAGCACGATGGCTTACCGCATTGCCCATCTGATCACCGAGCGGCACACTCCGGCTTGTCACATCCTGGGGCTGTCGTTCACCAATAAGGCTGCCAAGGAACTGAAAACCCGGGTGGTGCAGCTTGTCTCACGCACGACGGCGGGGCGTAAGGCGCTGAAGGGCTTAACTATCACCACGTTTCATAGCCTGTGTGCCAGGATCTTGCGGGTGCACGCCGAGAAGCTGGGTTTTCAAGCGGGATTTGCCATTTTAGATAGTCACGATCAGTTGGACATCTTGAAGTCTGTTTTAAGGCGCATCCACATTGATGATCGCAGGTTTGATCCGGAAGTGATTTTATTTGCCTTAGGCCAGGCTAAAAATCGCTTTTTACGGGGCGCAGCAGCAGAAGAGTATTTTTTAAGTGCCGGTTTTTTGAGTGAGGAGTATCAAGTTGCCACCGCCGCTTGCTTTGATGCCTATCAGACGCAGTTACGCACCTTAAACGGTATGGATTTTGATGACTTGATCTTCTATACGGTCGAGTTGTTACGTAATTTTCCGGACGTCCGAAGCTTTTACAACACCCACTTTCGGGCGCTGTTAGTCGATGAATACCAGGACACCAACCCTGCGCAGTTTGCCATTCTTAGGGCGCTGACGGAACAGCATCAAAATCTTTGCGTGGTGGGGGATGACGATCAATCGATTTATGGTTGGCGCGGCGCAGATTCCCAGCACATTTTGCAGTTTGCAAACGTCTACCAGGCTGCAAAAACTGTGATTTTAGATCAAAACTACCGCAGCACGGAGCGTATTTTACAAGCAGCCAACCAGGTGATTGCCAAGAATACCCTGCGTTATCCAAAAAAATTGTGGTCCAGGCGCGGCGCAGGCGAGTTGATTGGCTTTGTGAGGCTCGAGGATGACCGCGCCGAAGGTGATTTTGTGGCGGAAGAGATCTTGCGGCAGTGCGGCGCGGATCAGGCTTGGAAAAAAGTGGCGGTCCTTTATCGCTCCAATTCCCAGTCGCGGATTTTTGAAGAGGCCTTAAGGCGTAGGCAGATCCCTTACCAGATCGTGGGTGGAATCTCCTTTCTGGAGCGCAAGGAAGTGAAAAACGTGCTGGCCTACTGGCGAGTGATCATCAACTTTAAGGATGAGACCTCCTTACGGCGCGTGCTCAATTGGCCGTCGCAAGGGGTAGGCCGTGCGTCCGTGGAGCGGGTGGAGCAGCTGATGCGCGAACAAGGCGTGAGCTTTTATCATGCGCTTGAAATCTTTGCTGGGCAGGGCGTCGGGGTGATCAGTGCTCAGTTAGCCCAGAGTTCGGTGGTCTTACCTTCCAGGAAATTAGCGCTGCGGCTTGCAGCCTGGCTAGAGAGCTTGCAGAAGCTTGCGCGTGAGTTGAGTGAAGTGCAAACGGGTGTGACTTTGGTGCAATGGGCGCGCAATTCCTTGCAACGGCTGCAGTTGCGGCAGGCGGTCGAGGAGGATTGCGATGATCCGGTGGTGGCTGCGAAAAAATGGGAAAACGTCGAAGAGTTGATCCACTGCTTAGGCCAGTGGAAAAAAGAGGAAGAAGGAGAGGGCGTGGCGGCGTTTGCAAGCCAGGCAAGGGAGGATCAGGCTAGTGCAGTGTCGTCATCGCTTGGCGCTCAGGTCTTACAGGACTTTTTGAATGGCATGATGCTTGAGGCGCAAGAGCAGCAGCGCGACGAGGATCAAAAGGAGCAGGATCAGAAGAAAAACCAAGTCACCTTGCTCACGTTGCACGGCGCGAAGGGCCTGGAGTATCCGGTGGTTTTTTTAGTCGGCATGGAAGAGGGCTTTTTGCCGCATAAGCGCACCTTGAAAGCTTTAGGGGAGCCTGAGAACGGAGAAGCGCAGCCGCTCCCAGCAGCGGCCGCCCCAGGAGATGGCACCCCTGTGGCATCGGTTGCCGAGCAGAGTGAGTTAGCAAGCGAATTGCCAAGCGAATTAGACGAAGAGCGCCGTCTCTGCTACGTCGGTATGACGCGGGCCAAGGATTTACTCATGATCACCTACGTACGCCAGCGCATCCGGTACGGTAAGCCGGTGCCGCGGAAAATGAGTCGTTTTTTAACCCCCGTTGCAGCCGAGCTTTTTGCCGAGCAAGACCTCTCGCACGCCCCGGATCAAACGCGCACGGCGGGGAAGCTCGCCCAAGAAGCCCACGCCTTAGAGGTCAAGGGTCATCTCCAGGAGATCATGGCCCGGCTTCGCGCAAAGCACTAGCCTGAAGCGCGAGTGTCTCTCTCTCTTGTGAACTCAAGCAAAGCGCGCGTAAGGGCTTTGGCGCAAGAGCGCTTTTTATTGAGCCAGTAGGGCAGCAGCAGCAGGAGTCTGCGTGCGAGAGTGGGCACCGGGTTGATGGGACGGTGTGAGTCGACGGAGCCTGCTGTTTTGCGGGCATTTTTGCCCCTCCTTTTTTGTCGCTGTTGATCAGACGTTCCTAGGTGGTCTGGTCAATAGTCAGCGAGAAACTGTGAGGTCTAGAAAAAACCGCTTGCAATCTTTTTTTCCCCAAGCGGGGCGAGAAAAAAAGTGCACCGACTTTTGCTTGAAAGTAGTGAAAAGCTCTTAAACTTAAGCTTGAGATGACCGTGTGAGACAACGCTTGCGCTCGAGCGGATCCAGCAGGTCCGTCTTTCTTTTTTTGGGGTTTCCCCGAAGTCTGGGGTCTTGATCTTGAGAGGGCGGTGATGCTGGATGTGGGGCTGATGGGTGCCCTTTAAAAGTGAGAGGAGCTTTTTCGTGAATTTCTTAGCTTTTTTGGTGCTCGTTCTTATCGCTTGGTGCAATCAGAGGCGGGGGGGAGGGGGAGTATTGGGGGGAGTGTCAGGCGCGTTTTTGGGAGAGGTGCTTGGGAAAGTGCTGATCACTGGAGTCGTTTTACTGACGCTCCTGGTTGGCAGCGGCTTCCTACCGCAACTGTTGTTGGATCGACTGCAAACGGAAGTGCCGCTCGTTCATTTTAAGTGGCAGGCAAAAAACATCGTGATTGTCTTAGGCGGAGGGATGACCTCCTGGCCTGCTGAGGCTCACCGCACGAGCTCCAGCTTGTGGGCTATTTCAAGGGTCCATGAAGCCGCGCGGCTTTATTTCGAGTGTAAGCAACAAGCTGAGAGCTGCACGGTGCTTGCAAGCGGCGGCGATCCCCAGCGGTTGGGGATCTCAGAGGCTGAGGTCATAAAGCGCGAATTGGTGGAAATCGGTTTGCCGGAAACTGACGTGATGCTTGAGCCAAAAAGCAATAATACCTCCCAAAATGCGCAGTTTACTGCAGCAATCTTGCGCTCTCAAAAACCTACCGCGGTGGTTTTAGTGAGTTCCGGCAGACACTTACGGCGATCTTTGCTGTATTTTTCCCAATTTGGAGTGCAGGTGGCGGCAGCTCCGTCCGATCATCTGAGCGCTCAGGGATCGTGGGTTTCTTTGTCCTCTAATTTTTTCCTGACTGAGCTTGCACTCCATGAATATACAGGGATATTGCGTTTTCATCTCTACGATCAGTTCGGCTGGAATCGCTCCAGTCCGGCCCCTCAGTCCCCCTCAGCGCCTGAGGGGGACTGAGGGGCCGTCGATTGAAGTCGCTTGCAATCGTGAGCGGACACAGCCCGTGAGCCTTTTTTTGACGAGGGTGTGAATGGTTTCCGCGACCATAAAAAAGAGGGGGAGTCAGGCTATCATGATTTCTCATGATAGCTATCATTTTATTATTATAATTTGATGAAATTAAGACAGGATCTGTGGGTATTTTTTTTAACTCCGAGAGTCATTTGCCTAAAAGCTTAGATTTACGATCTATTCGTCGTTCTTTCACTTTTGTCTTTGGTTGCTCCACCTAAGAGCCCGTTTCGCAAACCCCGAATATCATAGTTTAGCTAAAATGACGCAAGCGCAGGCTAAAAATGTCGTTGCCCGATAGACTTTGGGGCGGTGAATCCATCGCGTTCGAATCCCGCATTATTGATTGAGCCATGAATGGGTACGTTCAACAACCCACCGCTTGGCATTATAGCGTCGAATGGGTTTAACTTGAGCCCCGCGCTTGATAATATGAGAA
>JAYTHP010000062.1:0-15815 GCA_043732485.1 Oligoflexia bacterium | reverse complement strand
TGAAGGACCTGATCGCCACCGCCGAGCGGTTTTAAGTGCAGTTCCTGCTCCACACACGCACACAACTCACGAAAGGATTGCTCAAGCGAATGATTGGTGATTGCGGTATGAAAAAAGTGACTGTCGTTAATCTCTAGTTGGCTTTGCTGCAGTCTTTTTTCCATCTCTTGTGGGCTTTCCGTGCTGCGTCGGCGCAAGCGTTCGGCAAGGGTGGCCAGGTCCGGGGGATGGATGAAAATGAGGTAGCATTGCTGGTCGTAAGTCGTAAGAATTTTGCGGGCGCCTTGCACATCAATTTCCAGTAAGAACACCTGGCTTTCGGTATTGGCTGCATGGAGCGGCTCAAGCGAGGTGCCGTAAAACTGATCATGCACTTGCGCCCATTCCGCAAAAAAGCCTGCCGTAATTTTTTGCTGAAATTCCTCCCGCGAAACGAAGTAATAGTCCTTGCCGTGATGCTCCTGATTTCGAGGCTTGCGGGTGGTGGTGGAGATAGAGGCTTGCAAGCGGGGATAGCGCGCTAGCAGTTTTTTTGCAAGCGTGGTTTTGCCCACGCCCGAAGGTCCTGACAGAACCAGTAAATGGGGGGGGTGCGTGGGCCTCATGACGCTTGATCCTCACGCGGGGTGGGATTCGCAGCGCTGGTCTCGCCACTTTCTTGCGGCCTGCTGGTAAAGGCGTGAGCCCCCATGTGACGAAATTTCTCGATCCGCTCACGCATCAGGGCCTGGGGGTCGTGACTTCGCTTGGAGAGTAAAGGTGCCAGGTGTTGGATAAGACCTTTTCGCAGCCAATGGCTGGCTTCCGGCCAAGAGCGGTGTGCTCCGCCCTTGGGTTCCCTAATGATGTCGTCGATGATGCGGTGTTTGAGCAGTTCGGGGGCGCTCATTTTTAGCTTTTCGCTGGCTTTTGCGCATAATCCCGAATCACTCCAGAGAATCGAGGCGCAGCTTTCAGGAGAAATCACCGAGTAGGTGCTGTATTCTAGCATTAAAACGCGACTGGCTGCACCTATGGCGAGTGCTCCGCCTGAGCCGCCTTCACCAATCACCACCGCCACGGTGGGAACTTCAAGCGTGAACATCAACTCAATGCTCTCGGCGATGGCGGCCGCTTGGCCGCGCTCCTCGGCCTCCACGCCTGGATAAGCGCCTGGAGTATCAATGAGCGTTAAAATGGGCATTTGCGAGCGATTGGCAAGACTCATCAATCGCATGGACTTGCGATACCCCTCCGGTTTTGCCATGCCAAAGTTGCGCTCTCGTTTTTGCTGGGTCGTGCGCCCTTTTTGATGGCCAATAATCATAACCGAAAAAGGTTGGGAATGGGCAGCAAGCGGGTCGGTTTTTGGAGGGTCTAGATCTTCGGGACTAAAGCCCGGAAAAGTGGCAATGCCTCCGAGGATCGCCTCATCATCGCCAAAGGCTCGGTCCCCTTTGAGTTCCATAAAATCCGGGAAAATGAGATCAATGTAATCACGAGTGTAAGGTCGTTGCGGGTGACGTGAGAGCTGGACGCGTTGCCACGGCGTGAGTTTGGCGTAGGTGTCGTCAATCAGTTGGTGAACTTTTTTTTCTAACAGGTGGATTTCTGAAGAGAAATCGACGCCTTCTTGTTGGGCAAGTTGCCTTAGGTCCTGCAGTTTGTGCTCTAAATTGACAATCGGCTTTTCGAAATCAAGTATTGCGTCCATAGTGGAATCAATCTAGCATGATTTTTTAAGAAGTTCTGCAAAGAAGCGGCAGGCAGTGGGGGTGAAAGTGGGGGGGGGAGCCAAAAAAAAAGCAAGACGCCAAGCGCAAAGCAGGGGCGCGGCGCAGGGCACCCGGGCTTCAGGGCTGTTAATAGTGCGAGACCCTAGCCTCGTTGCCGCCCAGTTCCCAGCCAATGACCCGGTGTTCCTCAAAATAAATCGCCCGCTCCGTTCCCAGATGCAAAAGCGGCGTGGAGCGATCAAGGTAGACCCATTTCTCGTGACCCAATTCGGGCATCCCCGTGGTAAAAATCTCATGGGGATTGCCCCAAACGGAACGGACATCCTCATGCGTCATTCCGGGCACAACTTCGCCATAATAATGGCCTTTTTCAATTTCAAGGCCAATCTCCTCAGCCGAGAGTTCCTGAAATTGGTGGCGCAACTCAGCGGCCATGACCAGTTCGGGGGAAGCAATCTCCTGGCTGCGGCTGAAGGGCGTCTGCGACAGCAGTCCTGGGGGATTGCCTTGGGCTAGCGGATGCGCGCCAGGACTAAAAGGGCGCGCGGCAGCGGCAATCGGATCGTCGTCTTGGGTACCGGAAGCCCCCCAAGAGAATTTTTCTGCGGGGTGGGTGGGAGTTCCGGCGGGTGCTAGCAGGTGAAAAGGCGGTAAAGCACAGCTGATACTGGCAGCACTAAGCATCGCACTCAGACTGATCCGGAGGCCTAAGCCAGCCCTGAGGAGCATGCAGCAGTGGTGACGTGAGCGGGTGGCTGGGCTAAGAGTAAGCTTCATGGCCGGATCGTGAGGGGGGGGTGCAGTCTTCATCTTGGGTTTTCTTTCCTCAGTCTTGAGGGGGCGTTCGTTCGTTCGTCAAGTCTTGTGGTCTTGGAGTCTTGGTTGTTGTCTAGCGCCTGATAACCCCATGCGTGCGCAGTCCTTGCAAAGAATGCAACGTCTTAAGGGTTTTCTCGGAGTTTTCACTGCGAAAAGTAAATTAATTTAATAATTAAACTTTATAGATAGTTTTAAAGCTTGCTTGCTGCTTTTGATCCAGTTACTCTAAAAGATAACCATCTATGGCAAGTACAACCAGTCCCAGGCAAGAGTCTCAGGAGTCAGTTGAATCTGGCGTAAGTCGGCAAGAAGTGCCTGAGTTTCTCAGGCAGCCCGATCCCAGCGAGGCTAATTCAGCCGGCGTAGTAGGATCCCAAAAAAGTGGCGGCAAATTGACGGTTGTCGCGGCAACGGGTAATTTAGCAGACGGCGCGGGCTCGGCTGAGCAAAAGCTTGCTAGTGGGACTGGGGTGAGTGAAAAGAACCTTCAGAGCCGCAGCCGCAGCAGTAAAGCTCGAGCGCAAGGCAGTTTTTATCAGCTACGACAAGCGCTTTTTTCGTCGGATCGTTTGACACGCTGGGCTGCAGCCTTGTTTTTTTTCAGTCTGATGGGTACCACCCTCTTAGTGGGGGTGATTACCTTTTTAGTCTTAAAAAAGGCTGAAATTAGGCAGCGCTATGAGCGCTGGAAGATGTCGCAAGACGCCTCGACTGGCGCGACCAATTTCATTAAAGACGAGGTCGATAAGATTCACCACTGGGTAGAAATGGTCAACGTCGGTCTTTTTACCTTGCAGTTGAAATCAGAGCCGGTGTCAGATCTCAATTTTGCGAAAAAGTTTGCCAGATTTGACCTTGCGCAAGTGGAGATGGTGATTTTGTGCAGTGATGAAAAAACCAAAGAGTTTGTCAAGAGTCATAAGCGCGAGGTGCGCGATCAGTTGGCCGGGATTTTAACCGCCATTGACCGCGAGCAGTTTTTAACCCATGAGGGGAAAAAACTGCTCAAGAACGTGATGATTCGCAAGCTGAATTTCTGGATCCCCGTGGGCCGGGTGGTGGATATTTTGTTTCAAAAGCTGACGATTGGTTAAGCTAGAAGTGCAGCAGTGAGCTTTTGGGTCCTTGAATGCGGTGGCGCTTGATCATCTCAAACAGGGTGCTGCGGGCAATGCCTAAGATCGCGGCAGTTTTTCCGCGGTGGCCTTCTGTGAGCTTCAGTGCTCGCAAGATGACGATCCGCTCCATCTCGCAAAGACTCAAGATCGAGGTGGTGAGTTCAGGCAGGGTAGAGTCATTGGGTTGCTCTTTGCTAACTAGGAACTCAAAAGCATCGGGGGGCAGAATAAAATTCAAAGGCCCACTAAAGCTGCATGCTCGCTCAACGGCATGCCTGAGTTCGCGGACGTTGCCTGGCCAGGAGTGGCTTTTTAAGCGAATCAGGGCTTGGGCGGAGAGGGTTTTGCCGAACTCCTGCGAAAATAAGCGTGCCAGCAACTCAATGTCACTGAGCCTTGAGCGTAAGGTCGGGATCTCAATGGGGATGGAAGCGATCCGGTAATAGAGATCCCGGCGAAAGCGCCCGCTTTCTACCAGGCTGAGCAGCGGCTGGTGGGTGGCACAGACGATCCGCACCCTGGCATGCGAGCTGTGGTCGGAACCCACGGCGCGAATCTCGCCGTTTTCTAAAAAACGCAGCAATTTAACCTGCATTTCGGGCGGTAGGTCGCCCACTTCGTCAAGAAAAAGGGTCCCGCCGTGCGCTTGCATCAGTGCGCCCGGTCGATGTGAATGGGCCCCGGTGTAGGCCCCTTTGACGTGGCCAAACAGCTCACTTTCGGCCAACGACAAGCTGAGCGCCCCGCAGTGCAGCGGAACAAAAGGCCCTGACTTGCATTCGCTCCAGGCGTGAATCATGCGGGCGAGAACTTCTTTACCCACACCCGTTTCGCCGGCCAGGTAGAGCGATAAAGAGGTCTCAGCCGAGCGCTTACAAAACCAAAGCGTCTCGGCGCCCGCAGCACTTTGGGTGTGCCAGGGTTTAATGCTGGTAGGCAGCGGCGGTAACAACGGAGCGGTGGCGGAGTGCTCTAGGCTCAAGCGAGTCTCGCCGATTAGGAACGGCAGTCCTGGTGGGATTTCAGCCTCTTTCACAGGCAAGCTCCCCAATTGAATGGCAGGCGCTTGGGGCGCAACCTTGATCCAATAGCGCAAGTCATTGGCAGACGGCTGGGCGGTGCTGAGGGGTAGCGGGCACAGGATTGCTGCTTCTGAGCTTGCGGTTGGGTCCCTGAGGATGATGTTCGAGTGTAGGCTTTTGCCTAAGGTGACGCTGCCGTGAAGGGCAATAATTCTTTTTTCGCCCGAAGGATCTGCTAAACGAAGTTGCCAAGTCATGGTGCTGTGCGGTTCTTTCTGGAGGTTGATTGAGGTTCAAGTGTAACGCGTCCGGGGCGATTCAGGTTTCAAGTCGCGGCCTACAGGCCAGAAACAGTTGGCGTGTTAGGCCCGCGTATTGTAGAGGACCCCCAGCCTCCGCAGCAAAGCGGCGGCGGGGATAGGCCCCCGTTTTGGTGTTCCTCACAAAACTGCTCGGTGGGATGACCGTGCAAGGGCCTGAAGTTGTCTGAGATAGGGTAGGCAAAGCAAAAGACATGCCAAGCACAAAGGATGCACAGAAGGTACGCAGGCTAAGCGGCCGCCAGTTGCGGCACGCAGCTTGAGCGCGGGGAGTGCTAGGCGGTGACGAGGGGTGGGATCATCGGGGGCTGTGAACAGTTTTGAACCGGATTTGGGTTCAAAACTAGTCAAAAGTCCAATTTTTCAGCGAGCGCATGACTAAAAATGAACGTCACGAGCGTGAGAGCGTGGGCTAGTGACGTTCGATGTAACTGTATTTCTCCAGTAAATAGAGCCAAAAAGTGTCTTTCAGGCGGAAGTTTCCGGCATTTTCGCAGTCACTTGGGTTTGCAAAATAGTCGTTGGCAGCCCGTGGATCGCTTAAGAAGTCTTCGAAGGTCTGTTGTAAGAGCGGATCTTGCAGCGCAAACTCCGTGAGCATGCGATGAGTGAGCGCGGGGCCAGGCTGGCGGGTGTGCCCATCGAGACTGACTAGGCCACGGTTTCTTGCGGCTTGCAGCAGTTCGATCATTTTTTGGACATCAAAGGGCTCAAAAGTGACCGTAGGCCAGCTGGGGTGAAGTTGAACGGCGCCACCTCGCAAGAAATGGGTCATCACCGCTTCTGGCCCTAAGTGGGGATGATCCGGACTGCCAAACTCGGGATGGCGGATATCGGCTTCTGCTCCCGGCAAGTTTAAGGCATAAAGCATTCTTTGTCGTAAGATCTGAGGGGAGGTGGTTTGATGCTCCTGGTTGCGGTCGTCAAGCTGTCCGTGTCTTTTAATGAACTCCATCTTATAGTCGCTCAGCACCCGGCTGATGAATTCCCCGGCATGCTGACTGACTCCTCCCGCTTGAAAACAACCTTTTTCCAGATCAGCCAAACCGTCTTGAAAGCCATCAAGACAGCGCCTGGTATTCTGGCAGAGGGCAACGGCTAGGTCCCCCAGCGGCTGAGGCGTTAGGCTTCCGCTCTCTCCTTGCTCGGTTCTTTTTTGCGCCTCCTCCAGCAGTTTTTTAACGCGTTTGCGGACCACCTGCTTGGTGTGTTGCAGGCGGGGTGAGTCGGAACTCAAGCTGCCTAGTAGACTGGAGAAGATAAAGTTCAGATCTTGGGTCCATGCGTCGACACCGGGAGCGCGCGTTAAAGTCAGTTTCATTTGCCCCCATTGCCGCGCATCGATCGGCTCGGGGTAGAGTTGGTTCAAGTCGCAAGAGTGCAAGTGCGCGTACGGATCCAGCGCAAGGGTCTCAAGCCTGACCGAGTAGGTGCCAGGGTGCACCACGCGCTCCTTTTGTTCGCGCTCCAGCACCGCTTGCGCAGCGAGCGCATCGGCGCCTAGGTAGAATTTTTCAGATGAGAGGAAGTTTTTGGCGATTCTTTTTTGCCATTGGCGCTTTGCCGCTTCAGCGTGCGCGTTCATTGCTGGGTCTTGGGTCACGACAAAGGGTAAAGTCGGATAAAGCTGTCTTGCGGGGGGAGTAACGCCTGCAGGGAGGCCAAAGGTTGGATCTGAGGCTGAAGCGGATCGTTCGGCGCAGGTTGTCTGCGAGCGTAAGCGCAGTAGACTGCGGGTCGCAGGGCTCAGCGGATCGAAGGCCTGAGAGTGATCATCAGCCGCAAGTAGGGCGCGAAGTTGCTGTGGCCGCAAACTCAGAAGCTGGCTCTGCCGCAGCGCTGCGGCGTGATGCCTGAAAAGCGTCAAGAGCGCCAGTGGTTCTAAGGCTTGCAGCTGAGGATGGCTCAAGGCTTGAATCTGGGTTGCAGTCGCTCTGGTTTTTAGGCTACTTGCAAAAAGCTGGTTGAGTTGGAGTGGCGTTAGCCATTTTATTTGTGCCCCGCTCAGTCCTTGCGGACCCAAGAGAACACTCACTCCCTCAGGCTTAAGCTGGCTCAGTTGGCTCGGTGACAGGTGCTTCACCAAAGTTTGCAGGGGGGAGCTGGGCCACAGCTGAGAGGGCTCACTTAAGACCGCAAGCTGAGAGGGTTTTAAGGCTCTGATTTGCGGGGCGGTGAGCGGAAGAGGCGCAAGCCCACTGAGGGTCGCAGGGCTAAGCCGTGAGATGCGGCTTGGCATCATCTTGGCCACCAGCTCCGTTACCAAAAGCTTGCCCTCTTTGCGCTCAAGCCAGCCGGGGTCTAAGCTTAGCGCGTTGATTTGCGAGGGCGTGAGGCCTTGCAGTTGTTGCGGCGTCAAGGTCTTACCGTAGGCTTGCAAGAAAGCTTTCAAGCTGGAGGGATCCATGGCTGCGATGACGGCGGGCGTAAACGCTGCAAGCTGGCGCGCGTTGAGTGGCATTTGGGACAACCTAGGCAGGAAGTCTGTTAACGCCTTTCTGGTGAAATGATCGAGCAGGTGAGCGTTGAGCAGCTCGAGCCAATGCGAGTGCGACAGATAGTTGAGTTGGCTGTCCAAGAGGGATTGTCCGTGATACGTGACAAAATCCACCATCGCCTCTACGTGGAGATGACTGATTTGCTCGCCCGTGAGTTCGGCGACCATCGAAGGATCAAAGTGCTGGGCAATTTGATCGGCCCGCAACTGATTGAGTAGCACCCAGCGCAGTGAGACGATTTGCCGGCGGGTCAGACCCCTTAAGTCTAAAGCGTGGGCCGGCTGGAAAGGTAATAGCGAGAGTAAGAGTACGAAGAAGCCAGCAAGGGCGCAAGGGGAGTGCTGACGTCGCGTTAGCCCGCCCAAGCGTTGCGCAGTGGCTTGGAGTCCGTATAAGACAACGGTAGAGGCGGAGATGAAGAGGGAGGCTGCGGCTAAAAATAGGTGAGGAAAAATAAGCCCCATTGCGTCGTAAGAGGGTAGCAAAAGGTACGTGAAATGCTGAGCAAAATGAGTGCTTAGAAATTGAAATGACATGATTTTTTTTGGATTTTTTAATTAAAAATTTCAATGTATTGAAGGGTAGATTTTTATTGTAACTCTTTTTTTAACCGAAGAGCAATGTTCTATTGTGAATGATTTTAAAAAATTCTGCAAGTCCTGTAAAGGCAGCAAAAGACTGTCACAGCCTGACTAAAAAGCGTGTGATGACCCAGCTGCCAAAAAAGACCCACCCCCGGCTAACCTGCGGCCTCTTGCTTGCTGCTGGGGTGGGGTGACGGTGTTGTTGAGTGGTGGGTCTTTTTTTGGGGGGGGATGTGAGGGGGAGGCAAGCAGGGCTGGGTCTTGTCTGGAAAGGGTTTCTGGCCCGTGTCTGAGGAGTAGAGCGAGTGCGGGAGGAGCTCCTGGGTTTTGCGAGGCACTTTCGTGAGAATCGCCATCCTTGGCCATTCTCTGCTTCTCAAGAGGCTGGGTTGTGCTGTAGATTGTCTTGGGGCGGGTGTGTTGCAGGTGAGTCAAAAGACTGACGAAAACACCGGCACTAAGGCAGCAGCTCAGCTCAGCTCAGCTCAGCTCAGCTGGCACCTTGAAAACCGTAAACCCCAGGCTCTTTCAGAGGACTGCAAAAAAAGCCCACGGCTGTGACGGCTTGGGGGGAACCGAGCTAGACTTACCTTGGGCGCAAAGGAGCATGTGTGCAACAACCGCATTTTTTGATTACCATTGCTGATCGCTCGCAGTTTGCCGAGCTTTTTCAGCCGATGAGCCAGGGGGATTTAAAAGGCTACCGGGAGAGTCGGGTAGCTTTTGTCGGACGCTCTAACGTTGGTAAGAGTAGCCTGCTGAATCGCTTACTGGGTGTGCGATTAGCGCAAACCAGCGCCAGTCCTGGTAAAACGCGGGCCATTCATTGCTATCGCTGGCCTGAGGCTAAAAAAATCTTGGTCGATCTACCGGGCTTTGGTTACGCCAAGGCGTCGAAGCAGGAGCAGGAGCGCTGGGAAGAATTTATTACCCTTTACTTTCGTGCCGACGAGAAACTGACCCGCGTCTTGGTGCTCTTGGATGCCAGGCACGGACCAACGGCGAGCGACTTGCAGGCTTTAGCTTTTTTTAGGGCGGCTGCCATCCCCATGACTTTGGTGTTTGTCAAGGTGGACACCTTGAAAACTCAGTCGCAACGAGCCTTGAGGCGGGCAGAAGTGAAGCAATGGCTTGCGGGATGGGGTGTGCCGCAAGAGGACGTCTTTTGGGTCTCAAGTGTTTCTGGGAAGGGTTTAGAGGAGCTGCGCAAGGCGCTCATTGCGATGAGCTAAGCTCAAGCCGGCGCTTGTTGAGGTCTTGCTTGCGTTCCCCCTACGATCAGGGTATCGATAAAAAAAGGCCGTTACAAAAGACCTTAAAGCTCAGAAAGTGCGATACAGGAATTTAAAATGCCAGTTGCCGTCATCACTATTTTTGCCATTGAAGCGGGATTGATCAATTTGACCATCCTTTTGCTCGTTCAGCCGGCCTTTTTGTTTGGATCCCACCCGGGTAAGAAACGGCAAGGCAGGGTTTGGTTAGGGGCCTTGATGCTTGCTCTCACTTTTTTGTGGTCGGTGGTCGTAGGCTGTGTGCTAGCGTTGAATGAAATGACGTTCCAGCTTTAAAGGTTGTGTGTGAGTTTGCCTTGGGTGACAGCGTCTTGAGGTTTCGGTGGAGCGCTCAGGGGTATCAGCTGGCAGCCCGGGTCGGTGAGTCGGATGGGGGGAGGGAGTGTGAGTGTGAGTCGTTACGAGGGGGGGCTGTTGCCTGGTGCGCCGGGCGCTAACCAGGCGGGCGGAGAAGCGTTTATTGGTGTGGTGGCTCCCTCAGGCTGTGTGCCGCGGGTTGAGCTTGAAATCGGACTTGAGCATCTTAGGCTTGCGGGCCTCCATCCGCGTCTCCATCCGCAAGTCTTGGAGCAGTCGCTGTTTTTTGCCGGTGATGACGCGAGTCGCCTGCAGGGCTTTCTAGATTTTGCTTACGATCCCCATTGTTCGGTGCTGTGGTGTGCGCGAGGTGGCTATGGGGCGATGCGACTGCTGGAAGGCTTAGTGGCAGCCTCCGTGACCCGGGGAAAGCCGCCTAAAAAACTGTTAATTGGATTTTCTGATATTACCGCTCTTTTTGAGTTTGTGCGAGGGGAGTGGGGGTGGTCGATCTTGCATGCCCCGATGGTCAGCTCAAGAACCTTCAGCTTGTTACCTGCAAAAGAGTGGCAGCGACTGCTGGGGTGGGTGCGGAAGCAGTGGCAGCCTTGTGCTTGGGAGCAGAGCGCTTTTCAGTTCTGGGTGAATCCGCCCCAAGACGCTTTACGGGCCACGCTGTTGGGTGGCAATTTAACTGTCTGGAATGCTCTTTTGGGTAGTACTTTTCATAGGCAGTCACAAAGACAGTCAGAAGAAGAGGGCTATTTTCTTTTCTTTGAGGAGGTCGATGAAGCCCTCTACCGTGTGGATCGCCTTTTGCAGCAACTGCTGCTGACCGTCGGTCGGCTGAGAGGGCTGCAAGCGGTCATTGTCGGTGAGTTTTCTAACTGTCAGGACCGGGTGGGTTCGGTGCTGCGCGAAGCGCCGCCCCAAGAAAAGCGCGGCGTCGTCTTGCGACAACCCGCAGCCAGCGAGTTGATGCCTCTGCGGGCGCAATTAGAGACTGCGGCGACGTTACGTGCTCTCTTTGTGCGTTTTGGAGAGGCGTTAGGGGTTCCGGTGCTGGGTCAGCTTCCGGTGGGGCACAGTGAGTTAGGCTGTAGGGGGCTACCGCTTGGAGCGCAGTATCGGCTCTCCCCGTCAGGTCAGTTCGAGTTACTGGCCTGGGATTGGCTAGAGACTCTGTCGCTTTGAGAGGCTGCGCCTAAAGACCGCCTTAATCAGCCCACCTTAATCGGCTGCCGTGGTGCTGGCGATGGAAATCGAGATTTTTTGATTGCCTGCTTTCCTTGCTTGAGTTTTCGTGAAATTTCGGTTATCCCCTGAAGCGCAGTTCTTTTTCGTGGGCTAGTTTGACGGTTCCTCGCATGTCCTCAAGTGAAGGCGAGGCAAGATGCGAGACATAAGGTGAGACAAGAAAATAAGCTCTCTTTTTGGCTCGCTCAGCATCGGGTAGCCGTAAATTCATGAGTCTAGAGCCTAGAGTGGACAGAAAACAAGCCGGAGTGGTGGAATGGTAGACGCGCTGGACTCAAAATCCAGTATCCGCAAGGGTGTGCGAGTTCGAGTCTCGCCTTCGGCACCAATTAAAAAATCTGGGATTTTTGTCTGTAAGAAAGCAGAAGATAGGGCAAAAAACAAGCTCGTCAAAAAACTTTTTTTCAGAGGCTTTCGCGCGACCTGCAGCGCCTGAGAGAGCTGATTGTGTTTTTTCCCCCATCGTAGGATCAAGCCTTCTGAGGATCTCCTTTTCTCCCTCTCCTTCCTCTCCTCTTTTCCCGGTGTTTCTAGCGATCCTTCCAGTTTGAGGGACTTGTCCTCGTTGGTACTCGTTACCTCATGTCACCTCATCTCAAAACACTTTGCAAAAACCTAATTGTTCTGCTCAGCCTTTAACTTTCTTTACGGGAGGCGAAATCCCCTATTTTGAATAGGTTATTGTTGACCACTGCCTAGCGCCTGATGTACAAATTGGGCCCTTTCTTTTTTTTTGCGGTGCTTCTACTGCAAGGAGTCTAGGCTGCAGGGAGCCCTGACTGCAGGAGGAATGGAGGGGTAGATGAAAGTTGCATCAGCGCCTACGGTGGTGCGATTTGAGTGAAGTCCTGGCGACTTTTTTAGGAGTAACTTTGGGGGAGTAGGTTGGGGAGAAGCAACTGCCGGAGCTTAAGCCCTGGCCTCCCAGCCTGGCTCTTGGGCTAGGTCTCCTAAGAGGGGGCTAGAGTGTGCAGGATTTATCTTGGGGGGGGGGGCGTGTACACGTTGGATGCGAACTGACCGCAGAAAGGTGAGCGTTTTGCGATTGCGCGATTTAGAGAGTAAAATGCAAGCGGCGAGCAGCTGGCTCCGCCACCTGCTCGCCGCAGCGATGATGTGCAGTAGCTTGCAAGTAACTCTCGGGGTAGCCAGTGAGTCTGGACTACGAGAAAGGAAAAATACGGCGTCTTGGCAACGCTTCAAAAAGCGCTTGGCTGAGCTTGCGTATTCGACCTTTGGGAGAAACCCAGCGGCAGCCCCTCAAGCTTCAGGAGATGCTGTTGCGTTTGATCAGCTGAGTAGTGTCCCCGACCGGACGTGCCCGGATACTGAGGGCCTGTCATCGTCAGGGGAAGTGGGAGGCGCGGTAGTAGAGGGAAATAGAATGGGCAGTGAAGCAGTGGCAGAAGCGATTGACCTTAGCCTGGGGGAGGATGGTGGAGCGCAAGTGGATCAGTCGGGTGAAAGCGATCTGGCGATTCAGGAGAGTCAGCTGGCTTGCAGCAATGCTGAGGAAGAGCCAGAGGAGAGCCAAAACGAGGGTCAAAACGAAGAGCTACTTGAGCCGCAGCCCGCTTCCTTGTGTCACAAGCCTGGGCTTCATCTGGCTTTGTTGCCTAAGGAGGCGCAAGGGTTAAACTTTATAGCCGCAAGGCGAAGGCTCCTACGCAGACAAAACACGCTGGCTTGGACGGATGGAGTTTTGCGCAGTGCGATGCATGGGGCGGCTTTTTATCGCTTGTATCGTTTTTTTACCCTTAAGCCGTGGAAACCATTGGTGAAGAAGGCTCCTCCTAAGCAGTCCACAAGTGTGTTGAGTCTTTTTCGTCGGCGCAGGAGAGGGAGTGCTGCGGAGCATGCCGCTCCTGCGCCTGTCCAGGAGTTAGACGCTTTTGGTGAGAATCTGCGCTTTCTCTATGAGAAAAAGTGCGAAATGTTTCCGCATTGGCAGGCCAATCAGCCTCCAGCGTTTGTGGGGAAAGAAGCACGTTTTTTAAGGACGAAGGTTTTGCTCGCTTTTGAAAGCCTGACGTTTTTTGCGGTGCAAGTGGTGTGGTTTCCTGTGCGGCTGCTGCTGGCGCAGCCCGTTTACTGGGGTTCCTGGCGTGACCAGCTTTTCATGAAAGAGGCGCTTTTTCGGATGGAAAGGCGGGCCGCCTTGACTTGTCAAAAATACGGCGGCTGGCTGGCTGCAGCGGGTAGTAGCCCGGGTGCTGGCAAAAAAGCGAAAATTGAGCTGAAATTGCTGACTCTTGAAGAGTTTGAGCGTGGGGAGGTTTTCTTGAACGGCGTGCAGCAAAGTGGAGCAGATTTTGAAAAGCTGGTGCCTGGGAGGGATCCTGCTGTCCTTTTTTGGGTCTTTACTGATCATCCAAGGTTTTGTAGAACAGGGTACTTCTCCAGCGCCTCGCTCGAGCAGCTGCGCTTCAAGATTCGCTAGCCTCGGCAAGAAGGGGGGGGCTGTGTCCTTGAGTTCTCGAGTTAAACCGATGCGGCTTGTGATCCTCGGTTGCAGAGCGAGAGGGGCGCCTGACCCTGACGTCGACACCACGGGGCCTCTAGGGACTGCCCTCAAAAGGTTCCGGAGCGCCTAAGGCAGGCCTTGCTGCATCCTACTTTTCTCAGGCGCGAAAGGCTTAGGCTTGAGGGCTTTGGGGCGATGTGCAGATCCGGGGGGCCGTTTTCGGGAGGTTGCAAATTCGCGTGAGTTTGGGGAAGTGAGAAGCAGTAGTCGAAGTTGCGGTTAATATTTTACATTATTTAAATGTTGACTAATTAATGCAAATAATTTACAACTGGCCAGCAAGTCGCAATCCAGAGAGCGTGTGCTTTAAAAGAGGGCACATTTTTAAAAATGGAGCTTAACGAGAGGGAAGAGCGGCTTGGCAGAGGATTGCTCTCTGTTTTTTGCTTTTCGGCTGGATAGAAGCAGTTTTTGCAGTGCTGAGTGTTTTGGTGTCTTCTGATATTACTTCTGCTCCGACGATGGTTGCAGGGGCCCTTTTTTTCGTTCGCTTGAGAGGTACTTACTGAAATGATGAGTTTGAATGTTTTTAACAGTAGAAAAACAAAAGACGCTAGCAGGTCACTTCAGGCGCGTTCTTTTGCTGCCATCACAGCACTCGACAAGCCGCTTCTCAGGCCACGAGCAACATTTGCAGGCACGGTGGCGTTGATGGTAGTCGCGTTTGGCATCAAGGTGGTTCAAGCTAGCGAGCCTGCAGGTCTTGTGACCCCTCAGGAGTGCGCCCCGCAGGCAAACGGTCTGGCAGGCGAGCGTGATGAAAGTGATCAAGGCAAGGGTGGGGGAGCAAAAAAGAGTGCAAACCAGTCCGTTTCGAAGAAAACCTTTCATTTGGCGCTTTCACCGCGAGAGGCGAATTGGTTAAATTATGAATCAATGCAATACATCGCGCCTGAGATCATGAAGCGCGATCAGGCTTTTTTGACGCCTGATTCGCTGTCTCCTACGTTAGGTTTTTTTGCGGTGAATACGCTGGGCTTTGTGTTTTTAAAGAAATTGTCAGGTTTTTTAGATCAAGACACCTGGACTGGAAGGCTTTATGGCGGGTCTCAGGCTGCGGTTACCCGCTTCCTGGCAGCGCTGAAGCAGCAGATCACAGGTATTTTTCCGCAAGTGCGTGCTGTGGGTCAGGGGGTGGGACCTTACCGGGAGCAGCTGTTGCAGGGTGTGAAATATAGCGCAGCGATGTGGTTCGGCTTGCAGGCCGCGCCCAGGAGAACGGGGATGGAAGAAATGGTGATGCTGCCCCGGAGCCGAGTGGATTTAGGTAGAATTCGGACGGCTATTTTTGCCATGCAGGTGCACGCTGATTTAGCCTGTGAGTCGGTAGGTGCGCAAAATGCGCTGCTGGATCGGGGGGTGAACATTTTTCACCGGGAGTTTTCCGAAAAAGATTTTCAAGAAGGTCGGGTTTATCTCGATGGTAGGCAAATTAGCTTGCAGGAACTGCAAAAAGAGATGCCCGCTCCTCCTTACCGTTTGCATGTCTTTGATAGCAAAATTCGCTGCCGTCGCGGTTTCTTAAGTTCCGCCTCTTTGCCCTTGCTCATTGCTCAGAAGCAAGCCGCACTTGAGGAAGCGGGTGAGCAAGCGGGTGAGCAAGCAGGGCTGAGGCGTGTGAGCAGTTCGGTAAAAAGGTTTTTCAGAAAGCTTTCGGATGGCTGGATTGGGGGATAAACGGCTAGCCTCAGCAGGCTTCTTGAAGCGCTTCTGGAGGACAAGCTGATGGAGTACGCTGGGAAGCAAAAGAGTTGCCTACGCTTGCTCTTACTCACTCTCAGGGGCGGGCGATGGTGTCGGCGGTTGCTAGAAGACATCCCACCACCCGGTCGCATGAGGGTAAAAGCGGGGAAGGGCGGACGTTGCTTCTTTTGGGTGTTGCTGGTGGCGCTGGGCTGGGGCTTGATGCGTCCCGGAACGCTCTTCGCCCGTGCGGCCGAAGAGAGTGGCGCGCGATTGGTGCCAGGGTTGGTGCCAGGCATGACCTTTCACCTTGCGCTTGCTCCGGAGGAAGTGCGGAGCTTAGGGTTAGAGCAGGTTTCAGTATGGATGGCGAGGGAGGCTGTGCGAGCGAAAAGTGTTTTTTACCTCGATTGGTTTTCTAGTGTGGCGCTCCTGGTGCGTGTGGGCTGGGCTGAGGGCTCTGTGCTGCTTGAGGGTCCTGAGGATGTCATGATCGGCCCGCAATGGCCGAGATTAGAAGAGGAGCTGGAGGAGCCGGTGGTGGTTGAGGCGGCGGCTGGCGGCGAGGTAAGACTGAGGTATTTTAAGAAAAACTTATCAGCCCAGCTCACTCAAAAGTTACGAGGCTGGCTGTTAGGGGTTTCAGCGGTTGAATCTGATCCTGACCAGCCAGTGGTGGTCAGCCG